>JBIKUP010000007.1:0-13395 GCA_044347535.1 Burkholderiaceae bacterium | reverse complement strand
GCCGACAAGCCCAACCCGTCCATTACGCCCTTGCGGCGCGTCAGTTCGCGCGCTTTACGCGCCGCTTCACGGGCACGCGCTGCCTCGACGATCTTGCCGCAAATGATTTTTGCGTCGTTGGGCTTTTCCATCAAAAAGTCGGTCAGCGTTTTGGCGACCACTTCTTCCACCGGACCGCGCACTTCCGACGAAACCAGCTTGTCTTTGGTTTGCGAGCTGAATTTCGGCTCTGGCACTTTGACTGAAAGCACGCAGGTCAGACCCTCGCGCATATCGTCGCCACTGACTTCCACTTTGGCTTTTTTCGCAAACTCGTGTTCTTCGATGTACTTGTTGATCACGCGGGTCATCGCCGCGCGCAAGCCGGTCAGGTGCGTACCGCCGTCACGCTGCGGGATATTGTTGGTGAAGCACAGTACTTGCTCGTTAAAGGCGTCGTTCCACTGCATCGACACATCGACCGAAATCGTCGTGCCATGCTCGGACACTCGCTCACCTGTCGCTTGAAACACCGTCGGGTGCAGCACGTTTTTGTTCTTGTTGATGTACTCAACAAAGCCGCGGGTTCCGCCCTCAAATGCAAAGCTCTCTTCTTTGCCGGTGCGCTGATCAGTGAGCTTGATATGCACGCCGTTGTTCAGGAAGGACAGTTCGCGGATGCGCTTGGCGAGTATGTCGTAATGAAATTCAACGTGGGTGAAGATCTCTTCGTCGGCCCAGAAATGAACTTCGGTACCACGCTTCTCGGTATCACCGATAACTTTGATCGGCGATACCGCAACGCCCTCTTGTTGTTCGATCTCACGATTCTGAGGTATGCCGTGTGCAAACTCCATGAAGTACTTTTTGCCATCGCGCCGGATGGTGAGCTTTAATCGCTTCGAAAGCGCGTTAACGCAGGAAACACCCACGCCGTGCAAACCACCCGATACCTTGTAAGCGTTCTGATCAAATTTGCCGCCCGCGTGCAACTCGGTCATCACGATTTCCGCTGCGCTACGCTTAGGCTCGTGTTTATCATCCCATTTGATGCCTGTGGGTATGCCGCGGCCGTTATCGGTAATCGAGATCGAGTTATCGGCGTGGATAGTGACGTGAATTTCCGTGCAGTGTCCGGCCAATGATTCATCTATCGAGTTATCGAGAACTTCGAACACCAGGTGGTGCAAGCCGGTGCCGTCGGAGGTGTCGCCGATGTACATACCGGGTCGCTTGCGTACCGCTTCCAAGCCTTCGAGGATTTGAATTGACGAGGCGCCATACTGATTAGAAGCGTTAGGATTTTCTGCGGGTGTGGCTGACATGGTGTTCCTGATCAAGCAAAACGTTGGCTAGCGGGTTTCTAAAACGGCATGAAGGGGCCCGATGGCCCCCTCAATGCGCCGCTCGGGTCTAGCCTTAAATACGCATCGGCATCACGACATATTTGAAATTTGGATCATCAGGGATGGTCACCAGCGCTGACGAGTTGGCATCGCCGAGCGAGATACTGATGCTGTCGCATTTCAGATTGTTCAACACATCGAGCAAATACGTCACATTGAAACCAATGTCGATGGCATCACCGGCGTAATCAATTTCCAGTTCTTCAACAGCTTCTTCCTGATCGGCGTTGGTTGAGCTGATTTTCAGGCTACCCGGTTCAATCATGCAGCGGACGCCTTTGAACTTGTCGGAGGTCATGATCGCTGCGCGCTGTAGTGAGCGCAGTAGCGCTTCGCGATCCAGCGTGAAATTGTTTTTGTAGGCCTTGGGGATCACGCGGGTGTAATCGGGAAACTTCCCTTCCACCAGTTTCGAGATCAGCTCGATATTGGAGAAATCGAATTTCACCTGGTTGGTGGCAATCGCCAGCTTGACCGGCTCGTCGGTTTCTTCCAGCAGACGCTGCAACTCAATAATGGTTTTGCGCGGAATGATCACTTCCTGCCGCGCAAACTCTTGCTCGGTAACGATCTGACTAAAGGCAAGACGGTGACCGTCGGTAGCGACTGCGATCACGTTTTTGCCCTCGACCACCAGCAGCAGGCCATTGAGGTAATAACGAATATCCTGCTGCGCCATCGAAAAATGCACCATGTTCAGCAGGTGCTTCAATGTTTTCTGTGGCAGGCTGAACTGAGCGCCAAACTGTTCGGCTTGCGCCACCGTAGGAAATTCTTCCGCCGACAGCGTCTGCAACGCAAAGCGCGACTTGCCGCACTGCAGAGTCATACGTTTGTTCGTCACCGAAAGTGTCACTTCAGCGTCTGGCAGGGCGCGCAAGATATCAAGCAACTTGCGCGCAGCCACCGTGGTGGCAGCCACATCGCTACCCGATCCAATCGCCGCGTGAGTACTAATTTGCACCTCGATGTCGGTCGACAGTAGGGTCACTTGATTACCGTCTTTACGGATGAGGATATTGGCCAGAATCGGCAGCGTGTGCCGACGCTCGACAATACCGCTCACGATTTGCAGCGGCCGGAGCAGCGCATCTCGTTGAGTTTTTACCAGTTGCATGGTGGGTTCCTTTCGCAAGAAATGCCTGGTGTTTCTTTAGGTTTAATCATCGCCTGGCGCTGGCTCAGCCCTTCAAGGTCTGCTCGAGCACGTGCAGTTCATGATTGATTTCTGGGTTTTTACTACGGTCTGCCGCAATCTTTCTCACCGCATGCAGCACTGTCGTGTGATCCCGACCGCCAAATAATTCGCCGATCTCGGGCAAGCTTTTTTGTGTGAGCTCCTTGGCGAGATACATCGCAATCTGGCGTGGCCGCGCGATATTGGCGGGGCGCTTCTTCGAGTACATGTCGGCGACTTTGATATTGAAAAAGTCTGCCACGGTCTTCTGTATGTTCTCCACCGAGATTTGGCGGTTTTGTACCGACAGCAAATCTTTTAGCGCTTCTTTCACGACATCAATCGTGATCTCGCGACCATGAAATTGCGAGTAAGCTAGGATTTTACGCAGCGCGCCTTCCAGCTCGCGTACGTTTGAGCGCAAATGCTTGGCAACGAAAAAAGCGACGTCATCATTTAGCTTGACGCCTTCTTGCTGCGCTTTCTTCAGCAAAATCGCCACGCGCATCTCAAGCTCGGGCGGCTCAACCGCTACCGTGAGGCCGGAATCAAAACGCGAGATCAACCGGTCATCCATACCAGTGATCTCTTTTGGATAGGTATCGCTGGTAATGATGATCTGCTTCTTGGCAGCGATCAGTGCTTCGAACGCGTAGAAAAACTCTTCTTGTGTACGGCTTTTGCCGCCAAAGAATTGGATGTCATCAATCAGCAGCAAGTCGAGCGAGTGGTAGTAGCGCTTGAAGTCATCAAAACCTTTGCGCTGGTAGGCGGTCACCACGTCGCGCACGTACTGCTCGGCATGGATGTAACGGATCCGGACATTCGGGTTGTCGGCGATCGCCTGATTGCCAATCGCATGAATTAAGTGGGTTTTGCCGAGACCCACGCCGCCGTACAGGAAGAGCGGGTTGTAGGAACTGCCCGGGTTACTCGCCACCTGAATCGCGGCGGCACGCGCTAATTGGTTGGCCTTGCCGGTAACAAAACTGTCGAAAGTCAGGGCAGGATTGATTTTGCTCTGGTCGCGCAGAAGCACATGGTCATCCACAACCTCGGGCGACTCGTTGACTTCTTTGGGTGCGCTCGCGGTTGCCGCCGCCGGCGCCAAGGCCGCCGGACGCTTGGCAGGCGTCATGCGGGGATCAAGCACGAACTGCACGTCCACCGGCGACTGCCAGAACTCGGCCGCAATCGTGGTGATGCGCGCCGCGAACTGGGTTTTCACCCAATCCAGCTTGAAGCGATTCGGGGCGGCGATACGCAGCCGACCTTCCTCGTAGTCCAGCGGCGCAAGCGGCTTGATCCAAGCGCTAAACTGCTGCGGTGTCAGCTCCTGCTGCAAGCGTTGAGCGCAGGTCTGCCAGAATTCTTCCATTCAATGGTCCAAACAGAAGCAGCAGCCTGGTGCGCTTCTTGTGTCGGTTAGTCGGAGGTTTCAGCCGATCGGCGGGAACTCCCCCGCGCTAGCTGAATCAACCGACATTTTACCGCCGCCAGCGCTAGTTATCCACAGGCTGATGAGTGATTTCGTCACGCCGGCCGGCCAGCGGGTCACCGTCCGCTGGGGCATTTGAGAGGATCCGTTAAGTAATTGACAGATATACATATTCTGGTGTCTAATCCAAGGTTCTGCGCAATGCGCTGAGACCAAACCGCGACTGGCTCTGTCAGCAGCGCCCTTGTTACAGGTCCGGCGTCGAGTTCGCCCGATTTTTCGCACCAAATAACTTCGCGAGACCACGATGAAACGTACTTTTCAACCCTCTGTCGTTCGCCGCAAGCGCACCCATGGCTTTCGCGCCCGCATGGCCACTCGTTCCGGCCGTGCTGTTTTGAACGCTCGCCGCGCCAAAGGTCGCAAGCGCCTCGCCGTCTGACCCGGCAGCGCGACTCGACCTGCGTCGTCGCATGTCCGGTTCTCCGGAAGGCTACGGCAGGCATCAACGCATCATAAAAACGGATGATTTCTCATCCGTTTTTCGTTTGCGGCCCGTGCATCGAACTGAACATTTCGTGCTTTATCTCCGCCCCAACCCCACCGGACAAGCTCGGCTTGGCGTCGTAGTGGCCAAGCGTCTTGCGCCGCGTGCTGTGACGCGCAATCTGATCAAACGCCTGGCCCGCGAGATTTTCCGCAAGGCCTCGCTAGGGGGGGGCGATTGCATCGTGCGGTTAAGCCAGGCGCCGGTCCGTCGTCAGTCATCGGCGACTACGCGCGCTTTGCGGGTAATGTTGGGCGCGGAGTTGCAGGATTTACTGACGCGAAAAGCGGCACAATCACTATGAAATCGGTATTGCTCGCGCTTTTACGGGTGTACAAGCTCTGCATCAGCCCTTTTCTCGGGCAAAATTGCCGCTTTTTCCCCAGCTGCTCGGATTACGCGCGCGAGGCCATTGCCGCGCACGGGCCCATGAAAGGCAGCTTGCTGGCTGGGCGCCGACTATGTAAATGCCACCCATGGCACGGTGGTGGCTTCGACCCTGTGCCACCCGTCGCCACTATTTGTACCGAATCGCGCTCCGCATCCTCGCAAGCGCATCACTGAATCGCTTTCATCTCCGATAAATCAATGGATATCAAACGTACTGTTCTGCTAGTGGTCTTCTCACTGTCGCTGCTCATGCTCTGGGAAAACTGGAATCGCTACAGCAACCCGCCGCCGCCCCCGTCTGCTGATAGCGGGGCTCAGTCTTCAGCTACTGCTGCAGCGAGCAAAGATTTGTCGGTGCCGCAGCAAAGCGCTGCAGCGCCGGCGGCCCCGGCCACCACCGGTGATCTACCCGCTAATGCCCCTTCGGCGGCTACCGGCGAGACGCTGGTACTCACAACTGACTTGTTGAAGGTGGAGATCAACACGCTGGGAGGCGACATCACCCGTGTCGAACTACTCAAGCACCAAGACAGCATGGAAACTGGTAACCCGGTCGTGCTTCTGCAGAGAACCGCCACCCGCACTTATGTGGCACAAAGTGGTTTGATCGGTGGCGACTTTCCCAACCATCGCTCGACCTTTGTTGCGCGCGACGGTGTTCGCTCGTTGAACACCGGCGACACACTACAGCTGGTGCTGGACAGCGAGCAAGGCGGCGTGAAAGTCACCAAGACCTACACCTTGAAACGCGGTGAGTACGACATTGGCATCAAGCACGATATCGAGAACCGCAGCGCCGCTGCGATTGCACCTTCGATCTACGCGCAGCTGGTTCGCGATGACAGCAAACTCGGTGGTGATTCTTATTTTTATAGCACCTTCACCGGCCCTGCGATTTACACCGACACAGACAAATACCGCAAAGTCGCTTTCGAAGACATCGAAAAAGGCAAAAGCCCGGTAGCGGCGCGCACGCCTGACGGTTGGGTCGCCATGGTGCAGCATTACTTTGTTGCTGCGTTCTCGCCCTTGTCCAAGGGTGAAAATGAGCTATTCACTCGCAAAATCGGTCCGCGTCTGTATGCCGTTGGCGCCATCATGCCGCTCGGCGCGCTGGCGGCCAGCAGCAGCGTGTCACACGAAGGGAAGTTCTACGCCGGTCCGCAAGAGTCTCTGATGCTGGAGAAATTCGCTACCGACTTCGACTTGGTTAAAGACTACGGCTGGCTGACGCTGATCGCCAAGCCCATCTTTTGGCTAATGACTCAACTGCACGTCCTGCTCGGTAACTGGGGCTGGACCATCATCTTCCTGACGATTCTGATCAAGCTCGCCTTCTTTCCGCTGTCAGCGGCGAGCTACCGCAGCATGGCAAAGATGAAGCTGGTGACGCCTAAGATGACGGCGATTCGTGAACGCCACAAAGGTGACCCGCAGAAAATGAATGCGGCCATGATGGAGTTGTACAAGACCGAGAAAATCAATCCGCTGGGTGGTTGCTTGCCGATCGTGGTGCAAATTCCTGTCTTCATTGCGCTGTACTGGGTGCTGCTGGCGAGCGTGGAAATGCGCCATGCCCCATGGCTGGGGTGGATTCATGATTTATCTGCGCCGGATACGCTGTTCGGCACGCTGCCAGGATTAGATATGCCGATCGGTCTACTGCCTATCATCATGGCGGTGTCGATGTATGTGCAAACCAAGTTGAATCCAACACCACCAGATCCGATACAAGCAAAAGTCATGCTGTTTATGCCGCTGGTGTTCTCGTTCATGTTTTTCTACTTCCCTTCGGGCCTCGTGCTGTACTGGGTCGTCAACAACATCTTATCGATCGCTCAGCAGTGGGTGATTACCAAGCAGTCTGAGGCTGGTAAAGCGTAGCGCTTCATTCTCTGCCGCCCTAGAAAAAGTCCGCAGCATTACCGTGCGGACTTTTTTATTGCGACTAGAATCCCTGTATGTTTCCTGATTCTTCTCCCATAGCTGCTATCGCCACCGCGCCGGGTCACGGCGGTATCGGTGTAGTACGTGTCTCCGGTAGTGGCTTGATACGTCTGGCGCAAGCGATCTGCGGGCTGCAATCCGACACGCTGCAAGCGCGCCAGGCAAAGTACGTCAGTTTTTTAGCGGCAGATGGCAGCACGATAGATAGTGGCTTGATGCTGTGGTTTGCCGCTCCACACTCGTATACGGGTGAGGAGGTGTTGGAGCTCCAAGGGCACGGCGGCCCGGTGGTATTGCATATGCTGCTGAATCGCTGTCTGGAAGCCGGCCTCCACATGGGCTTACGCCTAGCGCAGCCAGGTGAATTCACCTATCGCGCATTTCAGAACGACAAGCTAGACCTTGCACAGGCAGAGGCCGTGGCTGATCTGATTGACGCCTCAACAGAAGCAGCAGCGCGGCTGGCGACGCAATCACTGTCCGGTGCTTTTTCTAAGGTGATTGCCGAGCTGGTAGATCGTGTCACCCACCTGCGCATGTTGGTCGAGGCCACACTCGATTTTCCCGAAGAAGAAATCGAGTTCTTAGAAGCCTCGAATGCGCGCAGGCAGCTACAAACTATTCGTGACACGCTTGAGACCGTGCTAACCCAAGCAGGGCAAGGCGCACTGTTGCGCAATGGCCTGAAAGTAGTGCTTGCTGGGCTCCCGAATGTCGGCAAAAGCTCTTTGCTAAATGCACTGGCGGGTGCCGATGTGGCAATCGTCACCGCGATAGCGGGCACCACCCGTGATCGTGTCACGCAAACAATTCAGGTCGAAGGCATTCCGATTCATGTGATTGATACTGCGGGAATCCGCGACGATCAAGAGGCCAGCGACGAAGTCGAACGAATCGGCATCGCGCGTACCTGGGCAGCCGTCGAAGAAGCCGATGTCGTACTTCATATTCTCGACGCGAGTCGCGGACCGACCCGCGCCGATGAAGCGCTGGTCGAGCGACTACCCGCGCGCTTGCCCCTACTGCGCATCTGGAACAAGATCGATGTTTCCGGCCATCGACCGTCACTGGAAGAGCAGGGTGACGCTACCCATCTTTACGTGTCAGCAGCAACGGGGGCTGGTCTGGACTTGCTAAAGTCCGCTTTGCTTCGCGTCGCGGGCTGGCAGCAAACCAGTGAATCAATTTATCTCGCCCGCGAGCGACATTTGCTCGCACTGCGTCAAGCGCATGAACATCTGACTATCGCCGCTCAGCTGGGCAGCAGAGGTGATGGCGCATTGGATCTGTTCGCTGAAGAATTGCGACTTGCCCAAGAACGGTTGAGCAGCATTACCGGCGCGTTTACGTCGGATGATTTGTTGGGGGCGATTTTCAGTCGTTTTTGTATCGGCAAGTAGTCACGCGTGTATCTGCTAGTCCGCGTTCTCGAAGATGCCGTCGGTTTTATTCTTGCGCACCTTATCCCAAGAAAAAACACGCCCATTCATTGCTACAAACACGCCCGGGGCGTTTAACTGGGCGACCGCGACGGCAAAGCCCAAATTGAAAAGGGCGTCGGAAGATGCCACTCGGTAAGGCACCATAGCACCGGTCAGTACGATGGTTTTTTGCAAGCCGGCATGCCCGAGCACCTGCGCGGTCTCGCGCATGGTGTCGGTGCCGTGGATGATCACGATTTTCTTCTCGGCGCTGCGCTCACACGCTGAAAGGATTTGGGCGCGATGGGTGTCATTCATGTCGAGCGAGTCGATTGCCATTAGTGGCTCAACACTGGCCGTGTCGGTGATTCGTGCTCGTGCTAATGCTTCGGGTAATACACTATCGACGAAAACAAGCTGGCCCGTGATCGGGTCATAGTGCTTGTCAAAGGTGCCACCGGTGGCAATGATGCGTAGGCTCATGGTTTTATCTCAACGAAACCCGGTCATGATAACGCGATAAAAAAAGGAGTGGCTCCAAAGGAACCACCCCTGAAATGCTGAGCAGCATTCACGTTAACCGTTTACGCTACCCGCCATCCGAGACAAGATGGACCGCCATGGTAAAAGCGGTCACCGCATGGAATCCAATGCTAAGTTGGCATGAGTTTATGTCCGGTCTTGCAAATGGTTCACGACCTAGGGTAATTGGTTCGATCATTGCCATTGTTATTCGCCTTACGAACATGCAGTGATGCCAGTAAACTACTTCCTGAAATTATTTTTGATCTTTGCTTGATGAAGCCACTCGCGCCTGGCACCGTGATTTTCCACCGCTACAGAGGTTATGGGGTGATCACCGCCGTTAATCTGATGACCGGTTGGGTATCGGCTCGCTTTGGCAGTGAAGGGCGTACGCTCGATTTGAATTTATCTTGCGATCAGGTTCAACATGCCGATGGTGAACCGATTCATTTTCGGGTAGCGCCGCCGGACCGCATGCCGCATGGCCGTTTAATGGCCATGATGCGGTCCCTGCATCAGGCGGGTTACCAGCGCCTATATCTCTATAGCTGGCCGAAACCCTCTGGGCTTCACTGGCGCTGGCATCTATTCACAGGCAAGCGAGATTGGTACCGACGTAGCCTGCGTGAAGGCTGGTATGGCTCTGGCGCAGAGTACAACCTGAATCCCGTGCTCGGTTGGAGCGACAGCCCGGGCGATTCCGTGACTGAGCTTTGTTCAGCATTGGCACGCTTCGACCCACAAGGTTTGGCCCAAGCGCTCGGGCGCGATGAAGATCATGCGCGTTGGTTCGCTGACGTGTGCGATGCCTTACTTCCCAATTATGCGTATTCGCTGAGTATGGATCGCTTCAACGGCGCAATACCCGATTCTCTTCCGATTATCCCTCTGCGCTCCAATGTACCTGCCTACACTGGCCCAGCACTGCCTTGGCCGCCCGGCTGGGCTGCTTTGTGGTCTGGATCTCGGCATCATCTGATGCCCATGATCGATCCGATTCGATATTGACTCTTGGTGTGAGTACTCAGCACCGTTTGACGGCCCCACAAAGCGTGCTACCGATGCGCGATGGTGTCGCGCCAAGCTACGCATGGCTACCGCATGGTGATTGGGCGACCTTAGGTTCCTACTTAGCGGTTCGCTTCCCGATGGTGCCCGAGCAAGCCTGGCGCGCTCGCATGGCGCGCGGCGATGTGCGGGATGATCACGGTAGGAAGCTTTCTTATGACGAAAGCTTCGTTGGGGGTCAGAGAATTTTTTATTACCGCGAGCGCATCGACGAGACGCCGATTCCATTCGAAGAAACCGTGCTTTACCAAGACGATGAGTTGATGGTCGTGGATAAGCCGCACTTCGTGCCAGTGACTCCGGGTGGACGTTTTCTGCATGAGTCTCTGCTAGTACGCCTGCGCCGCAAGACGGGCTTGCAAAGCATCTCGCCGATTCATCGCCTAGACAGAGAGACAGCGGGTGTGATGCTGTTTTCGCTGAATCCAGCTACGCGGCCTGTATGGCAAGCGCTGTTTCGCTTTCGACGTGTTCATAAAGTGTATGAAGCACTTGCCCCGGTGCGCGCCGACCTGTCTTCACCACGTACAGTCTCCAGTCGCATCGTGCGGGACGATCAGTTTTTCCGTGTGAAAGAAGTCGATGGTGAGCCTAACGCGTTTACCCGTGTTGAGCTGATTTCCCACACGGGTGATGTTGGGCATTATCGCTTGCTGCCCGATACCGGAAAAATGCACCAGTTGCGCATTCACATGAGTTCACTCGGCGTACCGATTTTTAATGACTCGTTTTATCCGATCGCTACCGAGTCCAGCAACGAGGATTTTTCCTCGCCGCTCAAGTTGCTCGCTCGTTCAATTGAATTCGTCGACCCGGTACGAGGCATTGAGCGTTCATTTCAAAGCGTGCGATCACTGTGACGGGTGCTGATGTTTCACTGCCCGGCGCCGATAGTCAGGTTCCGCGAAGTGCATTTGTCGCGCTTGGTCTAGCCGCATTTGGTAGCGGTATGTCGATGCGGGTGGCCGACCCGATGCTGGTGCGTTTGTCATCCGAGTTTTCGGTGAGTGTGGGTACCGTCTCTGCTGTCATCACAGCGTTTAGCGTCGCTTATGGAGTCGCGCAGTTGTTGTTTGGTCCGCTCGGTGATCGCTACGGGAAATACTTTGTTATTGCATTCGGTTGTTTGTTTTGCTCGGTAACCACGCTACTTTGCGCTGCCGCTACCAATTTTTCTACGCTGCTGGCTGCGCGTTTGCTCGCTGGTGCGAGTTGTGCCGCTTTAATCCCATTATCAATGGCCTGGATTGGGGACGTGGTGCCGTACGAGCGGCGCCAAACAGTACTCGCCAGATTCATGATTGGTTTGATTCTCGGTAATGGTGTCGGCGTCTTGCTGGGGGGTTTTTGTGCGGATTACTTGGATTGGCGTATCCCTTTCTTGTTGATCGCTGCTGCTTTTTTATTCACTGGCGCCTATCTTTCACATCTACGGGGTCGGCTGCCGCTCCACGCACTTGCCAAGGGTGACCTACACGGCGAATCATCGCAACCCTTATGGAAATCTTTTTCCAAAGTTGTTGCCGTACCGTGGGCGCGCGTAATCTTGGTAAGTGTTTTCATCGAAGGTGCGCTTGTGTTCGGCACCTTAGCGTTTATCCCGACAATTTTGCATCTCCGATTAGGGATGTCGCTGACAGCTGCAGGGTCTGTCGTAATGTTATTTGGCTTTGGCGGGCTTTGCTTCGCGATTTTCTCACCCAGCTTGGTGCGCTCCCTCGGGGAAGTCAAACTGATTCGTGCTGGCGCCTGTGTAATGGCAATCAGCATGCTAACGATTGGGTACAGCCCCAGCTGGTGGTTCACCTTACCGGCTTGCTTTCTGTTTGGTTTTGGCTTTTATATGATGCACAACACCTTGCAGATTAATGCCACCCAGATGGTTCCTGCCCGTCGCGGTGCCGCAGTCGCCTCCTTTGCTTCGTGCTTTTTCTTCGGGCAAGCGGTCGGCGTTGGAGCGACCGGATATCTTCTGGACAAAACCAATAGCGCCCATTTGAGTATTTTCTTTTCCGTTGCAGTGCTGGCGGTGGGTTTACACCTTGCTAAAGCCTGCACGCGGCGGTGAGCGTTGTCTTGGCTTGACGCTTTACCGGACAAAATCTTGCGTATCTACTTGTCAGCAAATTAATTCATGCTATATCTCTTGCTTTCGATTCTGCTTCACTCAATTTAATGAGCTTCCTGACTTTGGATTTGAATCTGCTGCGGGTGTTTGACGCTGTTATGACAGAGCAAAACCTCACGCGTGCAGCACAGCGCTTGGCGATGACACAACCGGCGGTATCGAACGCGGTTAAGCGTCTCCGAGACTCTCTTGGTGACGATTTGTTGATAAGGACAGCTCACGGAGTAAAACCAACAGCGCGCGCCGAATCTTTGTGGCCAGCAGTTCGACGTGCATTGGCTGAGCTTGAAGAGGCTGTAGCGCCTCGTAGCTTCGAGCTGGATAAAGCACACGCGACATTCAGAATGGCGATGGCTGACGCGACAGCGGCCCTGATTCTCCCTCCCTTAGTCAGGGTGATTGAACAGGATGCGCCTGGCATTGATGTCCGTATGGTGCCATTAACGACACGCGAACCACGCCCTTTACTCTTGCGCGGCGATGTTGAACTGGCGATTGGTTTCTTCCCTGGCGTAGTTGCGCAACTTCAAGGCTCTACCGAAACGCCGATTCGACACGAACGTCTCTACTCCGGACGATATGTTGCCGTGATGCGAAAGAACCATCCGCTGGCAAAACAAGCACTAACACTTGATCGTTACTGTGAGGCCAATCACTTGCTCGTTAGCTTTTCCGGCCGTGCACGTGGTTTGGTAGATGATGCCCTCGCATCGCTTGGACGAGAACGTCGAATCTTGTTAACGGTAAATCAATTCTTCACAGCCGGACAGGTTGTCGCTGCTTCTGACTTAGTGATGGTCATTCCGAAGCACTTGATTAATGCGACAGGCATGTCGGAAGCTTTGATACATCAAAATTTACCCTTTGATTTGCCAGAGGTACACATCGATATGTTGTGGCATGAACGCGATGGTAGAAATCCTGGCCACCAGTGGTTACGCGATCAAGTACGCCGGTCGAGTCAGCAAACAATGGCGAACTCAATCTGAGCCTTAGTGTTGTTTGCTTGAATGAAGGTACTCAGGGTAACACGGTTTCAAGTCAACAAAATCTTTCCTTGCAGGACCGATTTACTGCGGTAGATTTTATAAAAAAGGTTTTATATAAGAATAGTAGTAGTTAATAAAGAGTGCTTGTTTTGGTGGATATCTATGTTTTATCTTTTTGTTTCAATAGCTTAAGCGTGGGACAAAGCGTGTATTCCTTCGTTTAAACTGTCTGACAGTTATTGAATAAAAACACCTGCTTGTTTGCTGACCCCGGTTGTTCACTTTTCAACCAATGCTTATCCAAAGCTTTGTCCACAACGAGCAGCAACAATATTTATGATGATGGTCAGGCTTGAGTTCGAGCATCCACCTAGTGATGG
>JBIKUP010000126.1:0-5241 GCA_044347535.1 Burkholderiaceae bacterium | reverse complement strand
ATCGGCACTGACAAGATGGCGTCATCGATGCGGCAACGTTCAGCGCCGTCGCGCCCGCCTATGGCAGTGGTGGATGTGCTGGCGCAGGTGCAAGACATCAAAAAAGAACTGATGTCTGAAATCCACTCATTACGTGACATGCAGTCGGGTGTGCTCATGCTTCGAGATGATCTAGAGCGTCAACTTCGTAATTCACAAGATCAGTTTCACCAGATGCGCGACATGCTCGAGCACCTTCACCAAATGCACCGGCGCTTTGAAGAGATGCTGATGAAGTCAATCGATCAACATCAGGAGTTTGAGATCGAGCGTAAGAAAGACCGGCTCGAAACGCATCATTTAATGAGAGAAATACAGCTTCACCAAAACCAGCTGAACACGCTGTTGACTCTGCTGGAAACCAAGCTCCCGTGATGAGTGAGCAACTTAGAGATATGCCTACGAATAAAAAGTATTGAGGAGAACATGATGTCGACGAACGACCTGAACATTGTCATCACCCCTGTCAAACCTGCCTTGGTTGATGCTGAAAATACCTCGCTGCAGGTGCTGGTGCGTATTGGTGTACCTGGAGATAAACCTCGCGCCAGAGTGCCGTTGTCTGTTGCGATGGTGATTGATCGTTCGGGTTCGATGCAGGGCGGTCGGCTGCAAGCTGCCAAAGACGGTATTCAACAGTTTGTGAGCAAGCTGCACCCGGAAGACGAGGTGTGCTTGGTGGCTTATGACGAAGAGGTGTCGGTGCCATTGCCACTGACGCAGGTGCAGGCGTTTCGCCCGCTGCTGCCGGAGATCCTCTCAAGCATAGACACAGGTGGCTGTACTGATCTGCATGCAGGTTGGTTGGAGGGTGCGCAGCAGCTGGCACATCGCAGTGGGCAGGGCCGTATGTGCCGGGTGGTGTTGCTATCTGACGGCCATGCTAACCGCGGTATTCAAAATATCGCCAATATTTGCGAGCAGGTGTCGCAGTTGGCTGCAGCAGGTATCACCACCAGCACAGTGGGCATTGGTCTGGATTTTAATGAGCGCCTGATGACAGAGATGGCGATTGCAGGGCAGGGCACGGCGATGTATGGCGATCGTTCTGAAGATTTGTTCGAGCCACTTGAAGCCGAAGCTGCGCTGCTGGGTAGTTTGGTGTGGCGTGAAGTGAGCTTGCAGGTGAGCAGCCGATCTTCTCGTTGGACTGTACATAACCCCTACCCATCGAATGAGCCGGGCTCATGGGTACTACCGTCGCTGGCAACAGGTTCAGAGGCTTGGGTGGCGCTGTCCATTCCAATGGAGCGCGCGGTGTACGCGCAAACGGTTTCGCCGAGTGGTAGTGCGTTGGTGGTGCCTATTCGTGCTAAAGACGCGCAGGGTGAGTTTCATACATTCAGCGCGGCGTTGCCCCGCCTGCCAGTGGTTAGTGCAGATGCCTACGATGCGCTACCAGCAGATGAATTGGTGAGCCGGCGGTTTAATGAGCTTGAGGCGGCTGAGTTGCAGCGTGAGGCTTACCGCGCAGCGGGTATGCGGAATTGGACCAAGTTAGCGCGGATGTTAGATGCGCTTGAGTTACGCGCTCAAGACAACCCCTGGTTGATGCAAACGGTATCCGTACTACGCGAGCTTTTGGCACAGCGGGATCAGGCGCGCTTAGAGAAGGAGTTGATGTATTCGTCGCACAGTTTGTCGTCTCGTCTGACCGAGCAAGACGAGCTGCTGAGTTTTAGTCAGCGAAGTGAATCAGAGAAGGCGGCGTTCTTGCGCCGCAAGGTGCAGCAGGGGCGGGATTCTAGTTCTAGGCGGTAGTGGGATGACTGAAGTACGTCTTTGGCTTCAGCGGGCTCTGTGAGTCCGAATTGGTCTCAGTTAGCTCCGCTCGTAATCGGGCTAGCTACATCTGTTCAGAGATCACCGGCTTGTTTGTTGGTCCGCCGAGACGACCCTCACGATGCGACCTGGACCGGTGCCCCACGAATTAGGTCAAAGCGGCTTTCCAATGCTAGGGTGACATTTTCGGAATCCTTGAGGCGTGCGTTCCCCGATCCGATGAGACCAGCGATCTCTTTCTTGTCCGGCGGTTCTTTGTGCAGCGGCTTGCCGGGCCCCACTAGGTTCTCAAGTGGGGATGTCTGATTCATTGCCAATGATCCAAATCTTGGGTTGTTCAAGTACTCGGCTTAAAAATGCATTGCCATCCATCAGTCGTTGTCGTACATCCGCCTCTGTATAAATGGTGGTATTGATACCTCGCCCCAAGCGGACTTCAGTACCGAGCAATTGATTGACCAAGTCTGCGTAAGACAGCGAATCACTGATGACAAATAGGTCGACATCACTTGCCACTGTATCTTGCTTCTTGGCGATCGATCCAAATATGAACGCGCACCGAATCGCCTCTTGATAGGGCGCGAGGGCTTCACGAATGGGAAGCGCCAAACCGAAGGTTTTTTGTACGATCTGCGTCAGCTCTTGAAAGATCGGAGACTGGGGATTCGCCTGAAAATGCCGCTGATTGCCGCGCATTTGGGAAGTGATTAGCCCGCTCTCGCTCAACCGCTTCAACTCCCGTTGCACTGCTCCCGAGCCAGCACCGGTGAGGTGGATCAGTTCGTTGGCGAAATACGAGCGCTCTGGCTGGCCGAATAAAAAGGCGAGTACGCGTTGCTGGGTGTTCGTAAACAACACGCTCCCCAACCCTCCAAAAGAAGCGGATTTTTGCTGAGGCGAGTGTTTTAGCATGCTCATATTGGGCATGATAATGCCTAAATTGGGCATGTCAAGGACTGGTTAGATTATTCATTTGAATCGATGACTACTTGGACACGATTACCTATCCAGTCGCTCTGATAGGCGACGCATGAAGCTGTAACCCAAGCGCTGTAATAACCTTCATGATGGTCCCGAATTCAGGATTACCTTCAGGCGATAGCGCTTTGTAAAGACTTTCCCGTCCTGGTCCGGTATCGCGGGCGATTTGACTCATGCCTTTGGCCCGGGCAATATCGCCGAGGCCAGCCGCTATCAGCGCTGGATCGCCTTCCTCCAATGCCGCTTCGAGATATGCCGCCATGTCCGCTTCAGAGGCGAAGTGTTCGGCGGGGTCCCATGGTTTTGTGTTTGTTTTGGGCATCATCATGTCTCCTTAAGATTCTTTGCCAAGGCTCCATCGGGCAGGCCAATGGCTTAAATGGTGACGACGAGTCGCCCATGCCTACACCGAGTAACGGCTCTATCACCAAGCGCTGCGCATGTACCGTAATCCGTACGCGACAGTGAGGAAAAAAACCTGCTTCGGTAAGCCAGTCGCCTCGCAGCAGCAAGCTCGGTGAAAACGGCAAACGTTTGCTCACTGCCAGAACGGTCGCAAAGCGAACATACGGAAAGCGATTGTGATGAATTCGGCGGCGGCGATGCGGCGAGTAGCGACGCGGTGGGTGTTTCATGACCTCTCCCTGCATAAGTGGATACGCCTTGAATTTTTGAATCAAGGGTGGCGGAACTAGACGAGGTTGACAGACCGGGTACGAGGAACCGGCGAGCTTCGCAGCTCCCCCATCTAGTCCGCCATAGGCAGGGTGCTAGACGTGAACCAAGCCGCAATGGCGGCTTGGCTCCCCTCGTAACGCTTCGAGCTGTCAAACTCGTTCATCGCCTTTGCAATGAAGCGCGCAATCTACTGCTGCCGCAGGGCGTGGTCAATTCACATTCAAAAATATGCGATGGATTATTCGCAAAGAGGATGGGATTGTAGGGCGGGCGAGGTGCGATGATCGTTCGCCGGATGTGTTTTCGCGATACTAGAGCGGGCGATTACCCCATAAACGCATTACGTTTTTTATAGACTGCATCTGCAATCTCCCCAGAAGGAAAACTCCTTCTGAGAGAGATTGGCAGAATCTACGAAAGCGAAGTGAGCTATGCGCTTACCACTATCACGCCAACTCGAGGGTATTGTTTGCTTCGAGTAAATTCTTAACCCCTATAATTGCAGCAGATCCAGCAGCGAACTCATTAATCCCATCATTATTGATATCAACCGCTTGATTGCTCAATGCCTCGCTAACCCATTCTTTTACCTGTGATTCAGTAAAGCGATAAGTAACATCTTCATCCCGAATATTGAGAATAGACGCTACTGCCTCGCGGGCAAGAGCTGCCGCACCACCACCTTTCAATGCAAGAGCTTGCTCAAAGGTAATATCACTCACGGTACCAAACTTGTTAGGTTTTGCCCCTGTACTAATCAACCAGTTCAAACTGCTTTGTTGTGAGCCAAAGAAGAAGTTTTCAAAACTAGCTTTTGTTCCAACGCCATCCCAATCGGAGGGATGTGTTTTCCAATAACCATGAGATAAGCCTTCAAAATTGATCTGAACTTCAACCGTTTCCGAGGCCTGCTCCTGGTCGGTCTGGTTGCTATCAGCATAAGCTGTATTGTTTATGCTATACGGGGTACTTGAAGCGCTTGCTGCATTGATGTCAGCCTCAGTAACAGTATATTTACCTGTCCATACCCAAGTTTCGTTGACGTCTAAAGCACCATTACTATTTGCATCGCCATCGATAATGCTATCTTTATTAGCGTCATTTGTAAGCGTGCTGACGAGCATGGCATCATCAACAATTACACCATCTAAAGTGGTATTGCCCTGATTCTCAACGCTAATTGTATAAAGAATGACATCGCCAACTTGATCAACAAAGTCAACGTTGGCTACCTTAGTAATCATCAGATCTGATGCCTGGAGAACCTCAGTAACCACAGCACTTTGGGCTAGCTCGGTTTGGTCAGTATCGACGGTAGCTAGATTGGTGATGTCATCACCTGCATCCATCTCGGCTTGAGTCACGGTATGACTTGCGTTATAGATCCAGCTCTCACCGACATCGAGTTCGCCGTCACTGTCGGTATCGCTTATGGCCAATAAAGTGGCATTAGCAAATTCATCGGTGAGGACTACCCCGGTTAGGGTCACGTTACCGGCGTTAGCCACAGTGATGGTGTAGTTAATTAGATCACCAGCACTATCGACGACTTCGACACTGGCTACTTTGGCAATCGTGAGGGCTGATGCCTGCAGAACCTCAGTAACCACAGCACTTTGGGCTAGCTCGGTTTGGTCAGTATCGACGGTAGCTAGATTGGTGATGTTGTCACCTGCATCCATCTCGGCTTGAGTCACGGTATGACTTGCGTTATAGATCCAGCTCTCACCGACATCGAGTTCGCCGTCACTGTCGGTATCG
>JBIKUP010000125.1:0-5244 GCA_044347535.1 Burkholderiaceae bacterium | reverse complement strand
GCTTGCGCTCTGGGCTGCCGCTTTGTTCGAGCAACGTCTGATGCGGCTCGATAGCATGCACAGCTCACTGCGCGCGGTGTTGGCACGCGTTGGGCGGGGGCTACTGATTCTAATCGCGGTGCTGATTAGCCTGTCTTTGGTTGGTATTGATTTGACTGTGCTGTCAGTCTTTGGTGGCGCGCTTGGCGTTGGCCTGGGCTTGGGTCTGCAAAAGCTAGTGAGCAGCTATGTATCCGGCTTCGTGGTGCTGCTCGAGCGCAGTTTGACGATTGGCGATCTGGTCAGCGTCGAGAAGTACAGCGGGCAGATTGTGCAGATCAACACCCGCTATACCGTGCTGCGAGGCGGTGACGGTATTGAGGCGATCATCCCAAACGAAATGCTGGTGTCGCAACCGGTACAAAATTTCAGCTTGAGTGATCGCCATACCCGCATCAGCAGCAGCTTCAAGGTCGCGCATGGTACCGACGTCATCCGCCTGCTGGAAGCGATACCTGTCGTACTGGCAAAGCTGCCCCAAGTACTTGAAAAGCCAGCGCCAAGCGCGCTGTTGCTCTCAATGGGACCGGAGGGGCTCGAGATCGAGGCGGCGGTCTGGATCGACGACCCGATGAAATTCAAAAGCAATACACAGTCCGCGATGAACCTGGCCTTGCTAAAGTTGCTGAATGAGCAAGAAGTTCATCTGTCATCGATATTGCCGGCCGACACCTGATAAAGTCCGTAATCCTTTGATTTGAAATGGCTTATTAGTTAATAGAGCCGAAATCTCGGGCTTTCCAGCGTAAAACCACGTAGAATGTCGGCGCGGGCCGGGGGCGTGCAGCCCCCTCCCGTTTGTAGATTGTTTGGAGAGAAAATGACTCATCATTCCGGCTTGGATCTCGTCCTCGATTTCCTGCTAAACGGCATCACGCACGCAACCGGGTGGCAAATCCTGTTGTTTACGCTGGCGGTCACGCACATCACGATTGCGGGTGTCACTATCTTTTTGCATCGTTGCCAAGCGCACCGAGCGCTCGATTTGCACGCCATTCCAAGTCACTTCTTCCGTTTCTGGCTGTGGATGACCACCGGCATGGTGACCAAGGAGTGGGCTGCTATTCACCGCAAGCACCACGCGAAATGTGAAACTGTCGAAGACCCGCATAGCCCGATCACCCGCGGTATTGAAACCGTTGTGTTTGAAGGCGCTGAGCTTTACCGGATAGAAGCGAAAAACCGCGAGACCATCGAAAAATACGGCCACGGAACGCCTGACGATTGGATTGAGCGTAATGTCTACACCAAGCACTCGGCACTCGGCGTGTCGCTGATGTTGGTGATTAACGTGATGCTGTTTGGTGTGCTGGGCCTAACGGTCTGGGCCATTCAAATGGCTTGGATTCCGGTGACCGCAGCGGGCGTCATCAACGGTATCGGTCACTACTGGGGCTACCGCAATTTTGAGTGCAAAGACGCCTCTACCAACATCCTCCCCATCGGCATCATCATTGGCGGCGAAGAGCTGCACAACAATCACCACACTTTCGGTACCTCGGCCAAGCTGTCGGCCAAGTGGTATGAGTTCGACATCGGCTGGATGTACATCTCCATCTTGGCGTTTTTTGGTCTTGCTAAGGTGAAGAAAGTCGCGCCAGAGCCCAAGTTCGACAGCAGCAAGTCGGTCGCTGATTTGGATACCCTGCATGCCGTGGTCGCTAACCGCTATGACGTGATGGCGAAGTACGCACGCTCTTTGCGCAGCGCCTGGCGTGACGAAGTCGATCAGATTCGCGCCAGCTCCGCCTTGGAATCCGGGTTCTTGAGGTCGTCCAAGAAGCTGCTGCAGCAGGAGCCAACCAGCCTCGAGACCAGCCAGAAACAGCAATTGTCGGAACTGTTCGAGCACAGCAAGGCGCTGAAAACTATGCACGAGATGCGTGTCGAGTTGGGTGCGATTTGGGAGCGTTCCCATTTCACCAGCGATCAGTTGCTTCAGCAGTTGCGCGACTGGTGCGCGCGCGCTGAGGCTTCAGGTATACGCTCGCTGCGTGAGTTTTCGCTACGCCTGCGTACTTACGCTTAAAGCAAACAGCGAGCGTATTGCCTCGGGTGCGTTGCTGACCATGCTTGATTGAGGCTAGCCGCTTGCTAGCGTACTAGCCGCAATTAAAAACCCGCTCCTGTGAGCGGGTTTTTGTTGGGTACTGTATTTCTTGCGTGCGATTACTTGATTTTTGTTTCTTTGTACTCGACGTGCTTGCGTGCTTTCGGATCAAACTTCGTGATCGTCATTTTTTCGGGCATCGTGCGCTTGTTCTTGGTGGTGGTGTAAAAGTGACCGGTGCCTGCGGTCGACTCAAGCTTGATTTTTTCGCGGCCTTTGCTGGTTGCCATGATGTCTTTTCCTATTCCTTGATTTGATTAGACCTTGGTACCGCGTGCACGCATGTCGGCGAGCACGGCCTCAATCCCGAGTTTGTCGATAATACGCAGGCCGGCATTTGATAAGCGCAGGCGAACCCAGCGGTTTTCCGACTCGACCCAGAAGCGGCGGTTCTGCAGGTTGGGCAGGAAGCGGCGCTTGGTCTTATTGTTGGCGTGGGAAACATTGTTGCCGCTCATCGGCTTTTTCCCAGTTACTTCGCATACACGTGCCACAGCAGACTCCTTGAAAATTCCCAATATTTGGAAGAGGGGCGAGTATACTGAAAAAATTACGTATATTCAAGCACTTGCGAAAATAAATTGTTAATCTATATCGACTAAAAAATTTAACAATTTCTCTCGAGTTTGCGGGACTTTCAGCCGTTCAACACAGACCGTTGGCGCGAAAAGACCAGACATCCTCTGGCGCGACGATCAGGTGGTCGAGCAGGCTGACCTCGATACAGCTCAGCGCGTCTTGCAGTTTCCGGGTCAAGGTCTTGTCGAGATCGCTCGGCTCGGCCCGACCGCTCGGGTGATTGTGGGCGAACACCACCGCTGCCGCGTTATGGCGCAGGGCGGCACGGATGATCTCTCGTGGGTAGATCGCTACCCGCTGCAGCGAGCCGCTGCCGAAATCCTCAATCGCGATCAGCCGGTGTTGTACATCGGTGAATAAGCCGACAAAGCTCTCGTTAAGCAGGCCATTGAAGCGATGACGAAGGAACATCGTCACCCGTTGCGGTGTGTCGAGAACGGGTCCTTCGGCTAAAAGCGCCGTCAGTGCACGTCTCTGGATCTCGGTAATCGCGAGCAGCTCGGCGCGCTTGGCGATGCCCAGCCCCCGAATTGCCTCCAGTTCTGGTCCTGTCGCTGCTAGCAGCCGAGGCAGTGAGCCAAAACGATCAATAAGCGATTGCCCAAGCTCGATAGCGCTCATGCCGCCGATGCCTGTGCGTAGCAGGATGGCGATCAGTTCGGCATCGGTGAGCGCGGCGGCACCCTTGTCGAGCAGGCGTTCACGCGGGCGCAGTTCTCGGGGCAGGTCGGCAATACGCATCGTGGCAGTGATTCAATGGTGGTGAAAACAGCTGCGCATCCTAGCGTGATCGCACGCTAAATCCGGGCCGAACGTACGCCGTCGGCTAGCTTACAATAGGAAATTAGAAAAAAACTTGCTGATTGATGCTGAATTCGCCACATCCCGTTGTCGCAGAAGGGGCTTTCCTGACATTGCATTACCGTCTGAGCGCAGACGATGGGCGCGATATTGTCAGCACCTTTGCCGATAACCCGGCCACGCTTCAACTCGGGGCCGGTCAGCTCTCTCCTTCATTGGAGGCGAAGCTGCTTGGTTTACCGGAGGGCGCGCAGCGCGTGTTCGAGCTCGCGCCGGGCGAGGCGTTTGGACCTCGTAATGCTGACTTGGTACAGCGAGTGTCAATGGCAACGCTGCGTCAGCACTCTAGCGAAGACGCGAACTACGCTGTTGGCGATCTGGTAGATTTCTCGGCGCCCGGCGGTGGGCGCTTCGCGGGCATGTTGCTCGAGTTGGGTGAAGATGACGCTCTGTTCGACTTCAACCATCCGCTCGCAGGTAGGTCGGTGAAATTTGAAGTGAACATTATCGGAATTCTTTAAAGGGGGCGAAGGTGGAGCAGTCGAAAGAAATTCTACTCGCGCAGCCACGCGGATTTTGTGCCGGGGTTGATCGCGCCATCGAGATTGTTGAGCGCGCCATCGCACAATTCGGCGCACCGATTTACGTTCGTCATGAAATTGTTCACAACCGGTATGTCGTTGATGAGCTAAGCGCCAAAGGCGCGATCTTTGTTGAAGACTTAGCCGAGGTACCACCCGGTAGCCATTTGGTGTTCTCGGCCCATGGCGTCTCGCGTGCAGTGAAAGTCGAGGCTGATGAGCGTGGCTTGAGCGTGTTCGATGCTACTTGTCCGCTGGTGACCAAGGTGCATGTCGAGGTTGCCAAGATGCGCGCCGAGGGTATGGAGATCGTCATGATTGGTCACCATGGTCATCCTGAGGTTGAGGGCACCATGGGACAGTCAGACGATGGCATGTACTTGATCGAAACGATTGAAGATATCGAGCAACTGCAAGTGCGTGATCCGAATCGCTTGGCTTATGTGACTCAGACCACACTCTCGGTGGACGACACCGCCGGCATTATCGATGCGCTCAAGCGTCGGTTTCCAAATGTGGCCGAGCCGAAGAAAAGCGATATTTGCTACGCCACGACCAATCGGCAGCAGGCGGTGAAATTCATGGCGCCACAAGTTGACCTGCTCATCGTGGTCGGCAGCCCCAGTAGTTCGAACTCAAGTCGGCTGCGTGAGGTTGCAGAGAAAAACGGTGTTGAGTCCTACATGGTGGATGACGCCAGCCAGATCGATGCCGCTTGGACCGAGGGCAAGATCCGCATCGGTGTGACTGCGGGTGCATCAGCGCCCGAGGTCTTGGTGCAGCAGGTGATCACACGCTTGCGAGCGATGGGGGCAGCCTCGGTTCGTGAGCTTGATGGCGTCCAAGAACATGTCACCTTCCCGCTGCCGAAAGGACTATCGGCGCGACCAGAGCATCAGTAATCACGATGGAGATGCTAGTCCAGCAGCTGATTAATGGTTTGGTGCTGGGCAGCATGTATGCCTTGATCGCGCTGGGGTACACCATGGTCTACGGTGTGCTGAATCTAATCAACTTTGCCCACGGTGATGTGTTGATGATTGGTGCACTCACCGGTTGGTCTATTCTGCAATTACTACAGCATTGGGTGCCTGAGTGGCCCGGCCTCATCAAGTTGGCCATCGCCGTGTTAGT
>JBIKUP010000124.1:0-5252 GCA_044347535.1 Burkholderiaceae bacterium | reverse complement strand
GTGGCAAGGTACTGGTGCCAACGCGTGAAGCGGTTGAGAAGCTGAATGCCGCGCGTTTGGCAGCTGACGTGATGGGCACACCAACCATTCTGGTCGCGCGTACCGATGCAGAAGCCGCTGATCTGTTGACTTCGGATGTTGACGATAACGACAAGTCTTTCTGCACTGGCGAGCGCACCGTTGAAGGCTTCTATAAGACTAAGCCAGGTATTGATCAAGCCATCTCGCGTGGCTTGGCCTATGCGCCGTACGCGGATCTGGTGTGGTGTGAGACTGGTAAACCTGATCTGGCGTTCGCCAAGAAATTCGCTGAAGCGATTCATGCCAAGTTCCCAGGCAAGCTGCTGTCCTACAACTGCTCGCCATCGTTCAACTGGAAGAAGAATCTGGACGATGCCACCATCGCCAAGTTCCAGAAAGAGCTGGGCGCTATGGGTTACAAGTTCCAGTTCATCACACTGGCTGGTTTCCACGCACTGAACTACTCGATGTTCAACCTGGCGCATGGCTACGCACGCAATCAGATGTCCGCGTTCGTCGAGCTGCAAGAGGCCGAGTTTGCAGCAGCCGACCGTGGCTTCACCGCAGTCAAGCACCAGCGTGAAGTCGGTACCGGTTACTTCGATGCCGTGACTCAGACGATTCAGCAGGGTAAGTCCTCGACGACTGCGCTGCATGGTTCGACAGAGGATGAACAGTTCTTCGAGCGCAAAGTCGCTTAAGTATCCGCCGCAGATCAACACCACGGGCGCTTCTCACAAGGAGGCTGTCCCGTGAGGGAAGACCAGTCGCACAGACTGGTCTTTTTTTTCGTGGGTAGAAAACGAGAGTGTCGTTGCCTGTTCCGCTAAAATCTACCCGTACCGACTAGTCTCTTCAAGCGGGCACACGCCGCGCTTCTCGAGTTTCATTGCCACTTGCGTTTAGTCCTAGGTTCAGTCCAAGCTGATCGCGAGTTGCCGCCACGCCAACCGAAGACACCCGCTCATGTTTAGTTACCGTCATGGTTTTCACGCTGGTAATCACGCCGACGTGCTCAAGCATACGGTGCTGATACAGCTACTGGCGCATCTGAACCAGAAGCCAACGCCCTACATGGTGATTGATACCCACGCAGGTGCGGGCCTTTATCAGCTTGATAGCGACTATGCGAATAAGAGTGGGGAGTCCAGCGACGGTATCGCCAAGCTTTGGGAGCGTAAAGATTTGCCGCCCGCCATCGCTGAATATGTGGCCCTGGTACGTGCGATGAATCCTGCGGGCAAGCTACGTCACTATCCCGGCTCGCCGTTTATTGCTGAGCAATGCATGCGCAGTGAAGATAGGTTGCGCCTGTTTGAGCTGCACAGCACAGACGCCAAGCTCTTGCTTGAGAATGTGCGCAAGCTGGAAGCGCATGCAGCTGCGAATGGCATCAAGCATCGCGGTAAACGTATCTCGGCCGAGCGCACCGATGGCTTTGCGGCACTCAAAGCCTTGCTGCCGCCACCGTCACGGCGCGGTTTGGTGTTGATCGATCCGCCCTATGAAAACAAAGATGATTACCGCAAGGTCAAGCTGGCATTGGAAGACGCACAAAAGCGATTCGCCTCGGGGACCTATGCGGTGTGGTATCCGGTGCTGTCGCGTCTCGATTCGCAGCAATTGCCCGAGCGCTTAAAGCGCGGCGCGCAGTCCGACTGGCTGCAGGTAACGCTCTCTGTGGGCGCTGCCGCAGATGCAGACGGCCGGGGCTTGAATGCCAGCGGGATGTTTATTCTCAATCCGCCCTGGACCTTAGAGGCAACGCTGCGCGAATGCTTGCCCTGGCTGACACAGACGTTGGCAAGAGAGCGCACTGCACAGTTCACGCTGACCACAGGTAGTGCCGCCAAGCCGGCTAAGGTGAGTGAGTGAGGTACGTGAGTGAATAAGGCCTTCGTCAAAGAGTCCGATGCCGATGAAGATGATGACATCGGCGGACTACCACCGATACCACCGGGTGCGAAGAATTACATTACGCCGCAAGGCTATCAGCGCATTCGTGAAGAGTTGCTGCAGCTGATTGATGTCGAGCGTCCCGAGGTCGTGCGCGTAGTGCACTGGGCTGCATCGAATGGTGATCGCTCGGAGAACGGCGACTACATTTATGGCAAACGCCGCTTGCGCGAGATTGATCGACGTATCCGATTCCTTACCAAGCGACTCGATCTGGCCGAAGTCGTCGACCCCAGTGTGCACCATGGCAGTGACCAGGTGTTCTTTGGGGCCACCGTCACCTATGTCAATGCCGCTGGTGATGAGCAAACGATCAGCATTGTCGGTATCGACGAGCTTGATCCGCTAAATGGCAAGATCAGCTGGGTGTCACCCGTAGCGCGTGCCCTCACCAAAGCAAAAGAGGGTGATGTCATCACACTGCGCACCCCGGCAGGCGATGACGAGCTTGAGATCCTGCGTGTGACCTACCCGTCACCCGGCTAACGTACAATTCCCGCATGGCTATCGTCTTTTCTACGCTGAACCATCCGCAACGTGTGCCGCTGGCGGCTGAGATTCACTCGCGGCCGCCGATACGGCTAGAGGCGCCGGAGGCGATCACCCATCTCGCGGTTCATGGCCGCAATGAGCCACTCGCCGCCGGCGATAGGCTCGGCATGCAATCAGCGCTGCTGGCCGATTTCTGCGCTCGGTTCGGGGTGCCGGCACCCGCTGGTAATGCCAAGTATTTTTTCCATGACTTTGGGCGCTTCCGCTTGAAGTGGGAATGCCATACCGAATTCGCCAGCTTCACCGTGGTGGCTGCAATCGCGTCACCCTTGGCCAGCGCAGACCCATTCGCGCGGATGCCATCGAGTGAGCTACCCGAAGACTGGCTGTTGTCACTTACCGGCCGTTTGATTGTCGCGACCCACATCGTGCTTGATCACGCGACTGCATCAGCGGAAGATCTCGCGCCGCAGATGCGTCAGCTGTTTGATACGAATGCGATTGTCGGCAGCGGTGCTTCACAAGCCGCGCAGGTCTGGACTGATTTTCGGATACATGCCGATGGCTTTGCGCGCTTTGTAGTGCTTGATGATGGTCTCAAGGGCATGCAAGCAGGGCGATTAGTGCAAAGGTTGTTGGAGATCGAGACCTACCGCGTGATGGCCTTGCTCGGTCTGCCGGTAGCCCAACAGGCAGCGCCTGTGCTGAACGATATTGCGGCCGAGCTGGCCTCAGTGACCCGAGAAATGGTCGCCAGCCAGAAGCCCGGCCGTAGCGAGGAAGAGGGCATGCAGGACGAGCAAGACCTGCTGCAACAGATCACTTTGTTGGCATCGCGGCTGGAGCAATTATCTGTTGATGATAGTTATCGCTTTTCAGCGTCGCAGGCCTACTTCGGCTTGGTGATGGCGCGTATCCATGAGCTACGCGAGCGCCGTGTCGAGGGTGTGCCGACGATCGAAGAATTCATGCAGCGCCGGCTGACACCTGCCATGAACACCTGCACCGCCACCTCACGTCGGCAGGAAGTCTTGGCAGAGCGTATTGCCAACACCAACTCGCTGCTACGTACCCGTGTCGGTATTCGGCAAGAGCGGCAGAACAGTCAGATTCTTGAGTCGATGAACACGCGCGCTGCGCAGCAACTACGCTTGCAGCAAGCGGTAGAGGGCTTGTCAGTCGCTGCGATTTCTTACTACTTGGTGGGCTTGCTCGGCTACCTCTTGAAAGGCGCTAAAGCTGGGGGCTTACCGGTCAATACGGATCTGGCGACTGGCATAGCGGTCCCGGTACTGGCGGTCATGGTCTGGATGGGTTTGCGCGCTCTGCGCAAAAAATTTCAGAGCCCGGCGCGTTAGGAAACTCTTAACGCTCGGCGCGTTAGGAAGCCCTTATCTCTTATCCCTTGTCGCGCAGAATTCGGGCGACCCCGCGTACCTGCCGCACATTGCGCATCAAACGCGCCAGATGAATCCGGTCTTCTACCTGAACGGTAAAGCGTAGCTCAGTCAGTGGCCCCTCGCGTCTGCCTTCATCCATGCCGACGTGCACAATGTTCGAGTCAGATTCATTGATCTGCGCAGCCAGTCGGGCCAGCAAACCTTTCTCATCAGTCACCAACACGCTGATACGACAGTTGGAACGACTTGAATAATCCTCAGCCCACGACACATCAATCCATCGGCCCGGGTCTTT
Source organism: Burkholderiaceae bacterium (assembly GCA_044347535.1). GTDB lineage: Bacteria > Pseudomonadota > Gammaproteobacteria > Burkholderiales > Burkholderiaceae_D > Pernthalerella. The sequence continues at coordinate 1,088 of JBIKUP010000124.1, read as the reverse complement.
GGCGCGTGAGCGGCGTGCCAGTTCGCAATCGCTGGTATGCACCACCAACATCTGATCACGGCGCAAATTACCCGCCAGTATGTCGCCCGGTATCGGTGAGCAGCACTGGGCAAACTGCACTGAGGAAGAGGGCTCTTTGCCACTGATGGTGACTGGTTTGATTTTCTGCTCAGGCGCCGGGCCAGCTAGCGTGGCTGAGTCAGTCACAGGTGTTTCCATCAGGCTTTGAATATGCCGTGCCACCAGCGTCGCGAGACGGCGGCCGGTACCGATATCGGCATTGATATCCGCCATGGATTTAGCACCAGTATCACCCACCAGCTTGTCACATACAGTGGACGGCACGCTGCTGGGCAGCTCGAGTGAGATCAGTGCCTGCTCCAACAACAACTCACCCACTTCAATCGCCTGCTCGCGATTCATTGAGCGCAGGTGATGGCGAATCGCAGAGCGTGCACGGCCGGTACGCACAAATGACAACCAGTTAGGGGTTGGCTGCGCATCATCGGATACATCAATCGCGACAATGTCACCGTTACGGAGTTCAGTTTTCAGCGGTGCCGGCTCATGATTGATCTTAGCCGATACTGCGTGGTCGCCGATATCCGTGTGAATCGTGTACGCAAAATCAAGCGCCGTGGCACCGCGTGGCAGGGCGATGATGGTCGATTTTGGTGTGAACACATAGACTGAATCAGGGAATAGGTCGACTTTGACGTGTTCGAGAAATTCCGACGCATCACCCGTCTGATGCTGAATATCTAGCAGTGACTGCAGCCAGGCATGAGTGCGCTGTTGCAGATCGGTGAGGGTGGCATCCTGGTTTTTGTACAGCCAGTGTGCCGCAACGCCTGACTCGGCTACATGATTCATTTCAGCAGTACGAATCTGGAACTCAACCGGCGTGCCATACGGGCCAATCAGTGTCGTGTGTAGCGACTGGTAGCCATTCATCTTGGGGATGGCGATATAGTCCTTGAACTTGCCCGGCATCGGTTTGAACAGCGCATGCAACACACCGAGTGCGACATAGCACTGCTCGAAACTATCTACCACCACCCGAAAGCCATACACATCTAGCACCTCAG
>JBIKUP010000123.1:0-5303 GCA_044347535.1 Burkholderiaceae bacterium | reverse complement strand
GGCCGATGTGGTCGTGGTGAATCACCATCTCTTCTTTGCTGATGTGGCGCTCAAAGATACTGGCGTCGCTGAGTTGCTGCCGACTGCAAACACCATTATTTTTGATGAGGCGCACCAGCTACCCGATACTGCTACCTTGTTTTTTGGTGAGACGGTCTCAACCACGCAGTTGATGGAGCTGTGCCGTGATGTACTGGCCGAGGGGCTTGCGCATGCGCGCGATGGCGCGGATTGGGGCGCGCTGGTATCCAGCGTTGAGAAGGCCGCGCGAGATCTGCGCCTCAGCTTTCCGGTCGAAGGTGTCAAGCTTGCCTACCAGCAGATTGCAGAGAGCAGCGCGTTTTTTCCGGCGTTAGCGCACCTGAAGGCGATGCTAGCCCATCTGGTGGAGATTTTGTCGACCCAGGCCGAGCGTGCCGAGACGATCGAGCAGTGTCGCGCACGGGCTTCAGAGCTTGGCGTGATGTTAGATCGCTGGAACTTGTCGGGGGCACCAGAAGGTGAGCAAGCCGATGTATTGTGGGTCGAGGCGTTTTTGCAATCCTTGCAGCTACATCGAACGCCACTGTCCATCGCACCTATCTTCAACAAACAGCGTGAAGGTGCGCCGCGCGCCTGGATTTTTACCTCGGCGACATTGGCGGCAAAAAATGATTTTTCTCATTTCACCTCGCAGATGGGTCTTGAGCTCGCTACGGCCAAAAGCTGGCCGAGTCCGTTTGACTACGCACGACAGGCTTTGCTGTATGTGCCCGCTGATCTGCCCGATCCCAGTTCAATCGCTTACACCGATGCAGTGATCGATGCAGCGCTACCGGTGATCGAGTCGGCAGGTGGTCGTGCTTTCTTGCTTTGCACCACCTTGCGTGCTGTCAGACGCGCTAGCGAGCGCCTACGCGAGGTTTTTGCCGAGCGTCAGCTACCCTGGCCATTGCTGGTACAGGGCGAAATGGGCCGCACCGAGTTACTCGAGCGCTTCCGCAGCGCTGGCAACGCCGTGCTGGTGGGTAGCCAGAGCTTTTGGGAGGGTGTTGATGTGCGCGGTGAGGCCTTATCCGTGGTCATCATCGACAAGTTACCGTTTGCACCACCCGATGACCCGGTACTGGCGGCGCGTATCGCCGCGATGGAGCGGCGTGGTCAGAATGGGTTCATGCATCATCAGCTACCCGAGGCCATCATCTCGCTGAAGCAAGGCGCCGGACGCTTGATTCGGGATGAGCATGACCGTGGTGTGCTCATGATTTGCGATCCACGGCTCATCTCGAAGCCCTATGGTCGTCGGATCTGGCAGAGTCTGCCGCCCTTTGCGCGGACGCGGGACCTAAAAGAAGTACAGAATTTTTTGTTGGGCGCGCCGTTTTGAGCCGCATCAAACCATCGCCGCGTTGGGAATGCGTTCAGGTAAAATCGCGCCGATGAAAATCCTGATCAGCAACGATGACGGCTATCTAGCCCCCGGAATCAACGCCCTTGCTGATCAGCTATCTTCTTTTGCTGACATCGTGGTGGTGGCACCGGACAGTAATCGCTCCGGCTCCTCCAACTCACTTACGCTCGACCGACCCTTGCGCGTGATGAAGTCCGATAAGGGCTATTTCTCGGTCAACGGCACACCCAGCGATTGCGTCCATATTGCCCTGACTGGATTGCTCGACGAACGTCCCGATCTGGTCGTCTCCGGTATCAATCAGGGCCAGAACATGGGCGATGATACGCTCTACTCGGGCACCGTTGCTGCTGCTACCGAAGGCTTTCTGTTCGGCATCCCGGCGATTGCTTTCTCGCAGGTTGAACATGGCTGGTCGGAACTGGCCTCCGCCGCGCGCCTCGCGAAAGATATCGTGCAGCGAAATCTGGATGCGCTGAGCATGCCTTTCCTGCTGAACGTGAACATTCCAAATCGCCCTTACGCTGCCCTCAACAAGGTGGTGGCTACACGGTTAGGCAAGCGCCATGAATCGGAGTCCGTGATTCGCTCGTCTGATCCGCATGGCAACGAGATTTTCTGGATTGGTCCGGCGGGAAGAGCCAAGGATGCCGGCGAGGGAACTGATTTTCATGCGACAGAGCAGGGCTGGGTGTCGGTAACACCGTTGCAGATAGATCTGACGCATGGCCCTCAGTTAGAACGTTTGCGGACGGTGCTGCGATGAGCGAGAGCGAAAGCCAACCCAAAAAGCGATTCCCGCTAACGCTTGATTTTGTAACCGGACTATCCAGCCGTAGTAAAGCCGCGCATCGAACGCACAGCACGCAAACCGCGACCCGCAACGCCACTGAGCGCATGTCCACAGCGCGTCCGGTACCAATGCCTGCCGTCATGCCCAAGCAGCAGCGCCCGTCGACGATCGCTGAAACGACGTCTGATGTGCCTTTGGTATCTGAGGCAGTGCGCAAAGCCATGGTGCGCAAAATTGCACAGCAGGGTGTCAAGGATGCGGCAGTGCTGGTAGCACTGGAGAGCGTGCCTCGGCACTATTTTTTAGAGCCGGGCCTGGCCTCCCAAGCTTACGTCGATACTGCCTTGCCGATTGGTTACCACCAGACGATTTCCAAGCCCTCGATTGTCGCGCGCATGATCGAGTTACTGCGCGAGGGCGTTGATGGAAAACTGGGCCGGGTGCTGGAGATCGGTACTGGCTGCGGCTACCAGGCAGCGGTGCTAGCGCAGGTGGCCGATGAGGTTTACTCGATTGAGCGCATGCGGCCACTGCACGAACTGGCACGTAGCAACTTGCGCGCGCTGTGTATTCCTAATCTGCGGCTGCACTATGGCGATGGTATGTTGGGCTTGCCCCAGTGTGGGCCGTTCGATGGCATCATTCTGGCGGCGGCTGGTTTGGACGTGCCGCAGGCACTTCTGGATCAAATGGCGCTGGGCGGGCGATTGATTGCTCCGGTCGGTGAACGGTCGCAGCGTCTCAAATTGGTGGTTCGCACCAAGCCGAATGAATGGATGGCGGATTTGTTGGAGCCTTGTCACTTCGTGCCGATGCGGCCGGGTACCTTTGGCTGAGGCTGGGCCTGATACCGTTTTCTGAGTAGGACCGATGAAGCACATAACGCTAAAAATAGTCGCATTACTCACTGCGGTATACCTGTTGCATGGCTGTGCCGGTGCCCCCGGCAATGCGCCGATCGATGATAGAACTGCCACCCGCGAAAAGAGCAATACAACACAGTCCAAGTCACCGACAGCGCAGACAGCTACTGTTGCGGAGCCTGTTGATCCTCCCGGCTTTTACACGGTAAAAAAAGGGGATACCTTAGGCAAGATTTCAAAGCAAGTTAGCCAGTCGGTGCGCGACCTGAGCGACTGGAATCGTTTATCCGATCCGAACGATATTCGTGTCGGGCAGCAATTGCGCATTATTCCCCCGGAGGACAATAAGGTCGCTAGCGTGCCTACTGAAACCGGTATGGAGATGCGTAACCTCGACTCCCAGACCAACAGCAACAACAACCCGGCGACCGCAGTGACTTCGCGTGGAACGGGTGGCATTAAGAACGGGCCCTTGGGTCGTAAGGTTGTTTATTCTGATCAGGCGTGGGCTGACTTGCAGCGTGGCGAACCGGCGAAGTCGCTGGCCGACACCCGCAAGCCTGCCGATACCATCCCATCTGCTGCCGGGCGCTTTATGTGGCCGACCGAGGGCAAGATCATTCGAGGCTTCGATGCGGCGCGCAAAGGCATTGATATTGCCGGGCAGTCTGGGCAGCCGATTGTCTCGGTGGGTGAGGGCACCGTGCTCTATGCAAACAATATGCGCGGCTTTGGCAACTTGGTGATCATCGATCACCGCGATGGGTTGGTCTCTGCTTACGGGCATAACAAAGCGATTCTGGTCAAGGAAGGCCAAACGGTCGCTAGAGGACAGCGCATTGCCGAGATGGGCGATGTAGATGCGGAGTCAGTACGTCTACATTTCGAGATCAGGCAGCTGGGTAAGGCGGTTGACCCGATCAGTTTTTTGCCGAGTCGCTGAATGAGCGATCCGTCGGAACCGCTAAATTCACCACCGATAATCCCTCTAGACGGAAGTGGGCTGGTGGATCAGAACGAGCTGATCGAAGAGGACGATGCTTCACGGCAGCCGATAGAGGAACTTCGCGCCTTGCTCAACTCTGAGCTGGCGAGCGATACGACCCAGTATTACCTGACCCGCATCGGTACTCGTCCTTTGCTGACGCCGGAGCAGGAGCGGTACTACGCGACGCTGGCTGCGCAGGGCGATTTCGATGCGCGACAGGTGATGATCGAGCATAACCTGCGTTTGGTTGTCTCGATTGCCAAACACTATGTGAATCGCGGCCTTGCGTTGCTCGACCTGATCGAGGAAGGCAACCTTGGCTTGATGCATGCGATTGGTAAATTCGAACCGCAGCGTGGCTTTCGCTTCTCGACGTATGCCACTTGGTGGATACGGCAGAGTGTCGAGCGTGCCATCATGAATCAAGGTCGCATGATTCGGTTGCCGGTGCACCGCGTACGCGAGTTGAATCTGGTGCTGCGCGCCAAATATCACCTTGAGGCGCGTCTCGATGATCAGAAGGATGCACGGCTGGAAGATATCGCCCATCTGGTAGAGCGCAGCGTTGATGAGGTGCGCGAGATACTCGGCTTGGCCGAGCCAGTATCTTCGCTCGACACACCGTTGCCAAGCGATGCGAATGCCAGTCTGTTAGATTTGGTTGCAGATATCGCCGCCGAGGCACCAGACGTTCACGTCGAGCAGCAGGAAATGACTCACATGGTGCGTCGCTGGATTGATGCCATGCCGATCAGGCAGCGTATCGTGATCCTGAGGCGTTTTGGTTTGGATCACGGCACACCCGCGACGCTGGATGAAATCGCCGATGAGCTGGGCGTCACGCGTGAGCGCGTGCGGCAGATTCAGCAAGATGGTTTACACAGGCTAAAGCAGGTCATTGCGGCGCGCGGTGTCAGGAAGGATGCATTGCTGTGACGCCGGTACTGGTGTTTGATCTCGAAACTATTCCGGATGTCAGTGGCCTGCGCACGCTGCTCGGCAGCGACGCTGCGCTCTCGGATGCTGAGGTAGCGGCGCAGGCGTTTTCGGCGCGACGCGAAAAAACAGGATCCGATTTTTTGCAGCACCACTTACATCGGGTAGCGGCGATCTCTTGCGTTTTCCGCGACGACGAAGGATTTCGTGTTCGATCATTGGGTAGCCTCGACGACGCTGAGCCAAAACTGATTCAGGATTTTTATCGTATTGTCGAACGCTATACACCGCAACTGGTGTCTTGGAACGGCGGCGGCTTCGACCTTCCTGTGC
>JBIKUP010000122.1:0-5353 GCA_044347535.1 Burkholderiaceae bacterium | reverse complement strand
AAGCGCTTAACAACAAACAAAGCACTACTGCACCTCGCTGGTAGATGGTCTTAAGTGGTTTCATTTTTCTTCTCCCTTACTACCCTCAGCAGCTTTATTGAATAGAAATTGACTGATCAGATTCTCAAGCACGATCGCAGATTGCGTGATTTTGATGCGGTCGCCTTCACCGAAATTTTTTTCATCTGCGCCAGGCTCAAGGCCAATGTACTGCTCGCCTAGCAACCCAGAGGTCAGAATTTTGGCTGAACTGTCGCGCGGGAACTTCACATCGGCCTGCATCCGTATTGTGACGGTCGCCTGAAAAGTGCGGTCATCAAAACCGATTGAATCCACCCTTCCCACCACCACGCCGGCACTTTTGACTGGCGCACGTGGCTTCAGACCACCAATGTTATCGAAGCGCGCCACCAGCGTGTAACCCGGGCCAAAACTCATCGAGCCAAGGTTACCGACTTTCAGTGCTAGGAACATGATTGCTGCCGCGCCGATTAACACGAACAGGCCGACCCACACATCCAAGGATTTACGTTGCATCCTTTTTCCTCATCAAGAGAACATCAGTGCTGTTAGCAGAAAATCCAGCCACAGCACCATCAATGATCCAATCACAACCGTACGCGTCGTTGCTCGCGCGACGCCCTCCGGCGTCGCAGCCGCGATATAGCCTTGGTAAAGCGCGATGAACGTAACCGCCACACCGAACACCACACTTTTGAGCACACCATTGCCGATGTCAGCCCACAGCTCGACACCGCCTTGCATCTGCGACCAAAACGCACCCTCGTCAACGCCGATCAATACGACGCCAACCACATAACCACCGAGTACGCCGACTGCCGAGAACACCGCCGCCAGCAACGGCATCGCAATCACACCCGCCCAAAAGCGCGGCGCTAAGACACGCGTCAATGGGTTAACCGCCATCATCTCCATCGCCGCTAACTGCTCGGTGGCCTTCATCAGACCTATTTCTGCTGTCAGCGAAGTACCCGCTCGTCCCGCAAATAGCAGCGCTGTTACTACAGGTCCCAACTCGCGCACCAGAGACAAAGCGACCAGCAGCCCGAGCGCCTGCTCCGAGCCATATTTGTTGAGTGTGTAATAGCCTTGCAGGCCAAGCACAAAACCGACAAACAAACCCGAGACCGCAATGATCACCAACGAGTAATTGCCAATGAAATGTACCTGATCCGTGACGAGTCGAAAGCGCCGTAACAAGCCGCCACTCGCCACCAGCATCGCAACAAAAGTTCGAAGCTGCAGGCCGAGATTGGCAAGCCCGCCCCGCACCTGACTACCAATACTGGCGAGCCAGTCGATCATGACTCGTCCCTCATGCCAAGCAGCTCATCAATCGGTCGCCCCGGGTAATGAAATGGTACGGGTCCATCCGCTTGGGCGTTTACAAACTGCTTTACATACGGATCGGACGAAGCACGCATCTCTTGAGGTGTACCGTGCGCAACGATGCAGCCCTGCGAGAGGAAATAGACGTAGTCAGCGATCAAGAAAGATTCGTGTACATCATGTGACACCACAATCGAGGTCGACCCCAGCGCGTCATTGAGCTTACGGATCAAATTCGCCGTAACGCCCATCGATATCGGGTCCAAGCCCGCAAACGGCTCGTCATACATGATCAACTGGGGATCCAGCGCAATCGCACGTGCGAGCGCAACTCGTCGCGCCATCCCACCCGAAATCTCGCTCGGCTTAAGTGAGGCGGCATTCGACAAGCCGACAGCGTGCAGTTTCATCAGCACCAGGTCATGAATCATCGACGCCGGTAGAGCGGTGTGCTCGCGCAAAGGGAAGGCCACGTTGTCAAACACCGAGAGGTCAGTAAACAAGGCGCCGTGTTGAAACAGCATGCCCATGCGGCGGCGCAAGCGATACAGGCTGGGCTGATCCAGCGCAGCCACATCTTGTCCATCCACCGTAACGCTGCCCGACTGAGCGGTGATCTGCCCACCAATCAGCCGCAACACAGTAGTCTTGCCGGAACCGGAACCGCCCATCACGGCGATGACCTTGCCACGCTCGAATTGCATCGAGAGCCCGGCAAGAATTGGTCGCTCGTTGTAACCGAAGTTCAGATCGCGGATATCGACGAGGTGAGGCAAGAGGGTGCTCGGATAGGAAGGAAACGCCCATTGTAAAACATGCGCCCGAGATAGCTCTTTAATCGTGACTGCGGCTGCGCTTATTTGGGATGGTATAAACGTATAACTTTGGCCACGATCACCGCATGAAATTGACACTTCAGCTGTTGACGCTCGTATTTGGCATAGGTCATGCCGGCTTGGCAACGTCGCTTGAGATTGCCTGTGATGCCGAATACGGCGGCAAATCAGAGCGGATCATCGTTCGGCCTGCCGCAGATGCATTTTCTTTTCAATCCGTCACAATCGAAAACCGTTTCCGGTTTCAGGCCCAGTGGTTGACGCAGCGAAGCAAGCTAAAGACTTTTCTTTACGAACGGCGCGGTCGATCGTTTGTGTTGCTGCATGCATCGGAATTTCCCCTGCGCCCGAGCGCATGCCCCAAAGATGGTTTTGATTTCGGCTTGAACAAAGTCTACGCATCCGAGCTTGAGCGTGAAGTTTTTTACCAATGCCGAATGCACTGTGAGTAAAAAATGCTAAGGCTGCTCAGTTTTTTATTGATGATTGTTTCGGCTAGTCAGGGGCCAGCACTTGCCCAAGGCGCTGACATCAGGATGGTATTCGTGGGTGATGTCATGCTGGCGGATGGGCCGGGACGCTTGATCCGCTCTGGGAAAGATCCGTTTCGTCATGTAGCAGCAGCGCTGAAAGACGCTGATATAACGATCGGCAATCTCGAGTGTGTGATCGCGTCCAGCGGCAAACCCGAGACCAAGCCCTACACGTTTCGAGCACCGAAACAATCACTCCGCTTACTGAAAAAATATTTCAGTGCGGTGTCGCTCGCGAATAATCACTCAGGGGATTTTGGCAAGGGCGCATTCAGCGAAATGCTGCAACTGCTCGAGCAGCATCAGATGCCTTATTTTGGGGGTGGCCGCAACCTGCGCGCTGCGCACCAAGCCTACATCCAAGAGATTCACGGCAAGCGTATCGCCGTGCTTGGCTATAACGGCTTCTTCCCGCGCAGCTTTGAAGCACTCGACGATACGCCCGGCATTGCCTGGCTAGATGAAGATATGGTGGTCGCAGCGATACAACACACCAAACAGACACTCGGCGCGGATTTTCTGATCGTCTACCCGCACTGGGGCTGGGAGTATCAGAAACTCGCCTCAAGCCGGCAGCGCCAAATGGCACGCCTGATGATCGACAGTGGCGCTGACGCTGTGGTCGGCGGTCATCCGCATGTCACCCAAGACATCGAGGTCTATCAGGGCAAGCCAATTTTTTACAGTCTGGGTAATTTTGTTTTCGATGGCTTCAGCGATCGCGACACGCGGACCGGCTGGCTACTGGAACTGACTTTGAAACAAGCAGGCGGGATGAGCTGGCGAATAAATGAAGTCAGTATCGACGCCAAAGGCATGCCGCGTCTCTCCGGCAGAGTCGAGCAGACTGCAACGACTGACGCACAATAAAAAAGGGCCGATCAGAACACACTGCAATGCGGTGTGTTTTGATCGGCCCTTTTTATGACGCGCAGATTAACGCGGCAATACAGATTCGCCCATCAGGAATTCATCCACGGCGCGCGCACATTGCCGACCTTCGCGAATCGCCCACACCACCAGCGATTGCCCACGACGCATATCACCGGCAGCGAACACCTTGGGCACCGAAGTCTGATAACAACCATCGCCATCCGTCGTTGCTTTGGCATTGCCGCGAGCATCCTTGTCGACACCAAAGGCATCCAGTACCGGACTGACGGGCGAGACAAAACCCATCGCCAGCAGCACCAAGTCGGCTTTCAATTCGAATTCGGAATCTGGCACTTCAACCATCTTGCCGTCTTTCCATTCAACACGCGCAGCAATCAGTTTCTCGACCTTGCCATTCTTACCTTCGAGGCGCTTAGTCGCCACCGCCCAGTCACGTTCGCATCCTTCTTCGTGCGACGATGACGTGCGCAGCTTGGTTGGCCAATACGGCCATACCAGCGGCTTGTTTTCTTGCTCCGGCGGCATCGGCAGCAATTCGAACTGGGTGACCGAAGCAGCACCATGACGGTTCGAGGTACCAACACAGTCTGAACCTGTATCACCACCACCAATCACCACCACGTGCTTGCCGGTTGCCTTGATTTGCTGCTTGAGACTATCGCCAGCATTCACGCGGTTTTGCTGCGGCAGAAAATCCATCGCGAAATGCACACCATCGAGTTCGCGACCTGGAACTGGCAAGTCACGCGGCTGCTCGGCGCCACCAGAAATGATCACGGCATCGAATTCTTGTTGCAACTGATCGGGCGAGATCGTTTCTTTCGCCAGACTCATGATGTGCTGCGGGATATCTTTGCCGATCAGTACACTGGTACGAAAGTGCACACCCTCGGCTTTCATCTGTTCAACCCGACGATCGATATGCGACTTCTCCATCTTGAAGTCGGGAATACCGTAGCGCAGTAGTCCGCCGACGCGATCATTCTTCTCGAACAGGGTCACATCATGACCCACACGCGCCAACTGCTGCGCAGCTGCCATACCGGCCGGACCAGCGCCGACTACTGCCACCTTCTTGCCGGTCTTCACCGACGGCGGCTGCGGTACTACCCAGCCATTCTCCCAACCTTTGTCGATGATGAAGTGCTCAATCGACTTGATACCCACAGGATCATCGTTAATACCGAGCGTGCATGCTGACTCGCAAGGCGCAGGACAAATACGGCCGGTGAACTCCGGGAAATTATTGGTGGAGTGCAGGACATCGAGCGCTTCGCGGTAGTTACCGTGATACACCAAGTCATTCCAATCCGGGATGATGTTATTGACCGGACAGCCCGTATTGCAAAACGGAATACCGCAATCCATGCAACGTGCGCCCTGCGTTTTTGCATCCGCGTCGGATAAATGCAGTACAAATTCCTTGTAGTGCTTCAGCCGCGTGCCCGGCGCTTCGCTCGCCTCTTGCAAGCGCTGGTATTCCAGAAAACCCGTAACTTTTCCCATGGTGTTTTTCTCTATGCTTAAGCAGTCGTTTTTTCTTTGGCCTTATCGGCGCTGGCAAACATTTCGCCCAGCGCACGCTTGTACTCGGTCGGGAACACTTTGACGAATTTTCCACGCGCATTTGACCAGTCGTCGAGCAGGGTACGCGCACGCGTCGACCCGGTGTACTTGAAGTGGCGCTCGATCAAGCCTTTGAGAATCACTTCATCGGCCTGACGCTCGCCACCGCGTGTG
>JBIKUP010000121.1:0-5363 GCA_044347535.1 Burkholderiaceae bacterium | reverse complement strand
TTACCATCAAGCAAAAATTTCAACATTGATAAGCTTGATTGTTATTGTCGAAGGCGCTCGGTTGGTAGACGCAAAAGCAAAAGCAAATGCCGATGTAAATGCCAATAGAAATGCTAATTGAAATACCAATGCCAATAAAAAAACCGCCCGAAGGCGGTTTTTCGCGTCCAGTTGCAGAGCCGCCAGACTTACTCGCCCGCGACCACAACCACAACCTCAGCGATCACATCGGTATGCAGCGACACTGCGAGTGGATACTCGCCTACCGCTTTCAATGGGCCGTTTGGCATACGGATCTGGGACTTGTCCACGGTGAAGCCTTGCTTACCCAGGGCTTCTGAAATGTCGTGGTTAGTCACCGAGCCGAACAGACGGCCATCAACCCCCGCTTTTTGCGACACAGGAACACGCAGGCCGCTCAGTTTCTCGGATTGCGCTTGTGCAGCCGCCAGTCTTTCTGCAGCTGCTTTTTCCAGATCGGCGCGCTTTGCCTCAAACTCGGCAATCGCCTCCGCAGTTGCACGACGCGCGATACGTTTCGGGATCAGGAAGTTACGGCCGTAACCATCCTTGACGCGTACGACGTCACCTAAGTTGCCCAGGTGCGCCACTTTTTCCAGCAAAATGACTTGCATATCGTTCTCCAGGTATTTCGTCAGTCAGCGCTTAATCAAGCGTTGTGCAGATCGGTGTACGGCAACAGCGCGAGGTAGCGAGCGCGTTTGATCGCGGTATCTACTTGGCGCTGGTAGTGCGCGCGCGTACCGGTCAGTCGTGCTGGCATGATCTTGCCGTTTTCCTGGATGAAGTCCTTCAGCGTGTCGACATCCTTGTAGTCCACCTGCTCCACCTTCGCTACGGTGAAGCGGCAAAACTTTTTGCGCTTGAACAGCGGGTTTTGTTGCTTGCGTTTTTCTTTGAGCTTGCTCTTGTCGAACTTTTTGCCAAATGCCATGACGTTGGCTCCTGTATTCAATAAATGGTTTCAATCGCCGAAAGATGAAAAACCAGGGATTTACTGTTGCGATTCTTGCGGGCCATAAAGCCAGTGAATCTAAACATTTTTCCCATCTCAGCGCGCTCCAGTTGGTCTGCGATTTCTCCAGCTGCGATAACCGCAACCTCGAACTCGACTTGCCGACGGGTGCTTGCCTCAACCTGCTCCGATGCATGCAGCAGTTTTGCCGCAACGATCGGAATGCCAGCCGGTGTGTAGCGTTTTACTTCACGCTCGGCCAGGGTTGCGGTGCACTGAAAGTGGTTATCTCCTCGCTCGGTCAAGGACACGTCGCCGATCAGGCTGCGGGTGCCTCTGCACGCGCTGCCTTGGCTGCATCTTCTTTCTGAACGCTCTTCATGATCGGTGAAGGCGCAGTCTCTGCCTTCTTCATGCGAACTGTCAGATGACGCAGAACGGCATCGTTGAACTTGAAGCCGGTTTCGAGTTCGGCCAGTGTTTCACCATCGCACTCGATGTTCATGCACACGTAGTGCGCTTTAGCGAGCTTCTGGATCATGTAAGCCATCTGGCGACGGCCCCAGTCTTCGACGCGGTGAATCTTGCCGCCGCGACCAGAAACCAAAGTCTTGTAGCGCTCGATCATCGCGGGCACTTGCTCGCTTTGGTCCGGATGGACAATAAAAACGATTTCATAGTGACGCATTGAATCTCCTTGTGGTCGGATTGTAAAAATCGCCCACCTCGGCGTCAGGACGAGTGTGGGAAGAGGAAAGCCCGCGATGATAACCCTTTCCTCATGAAAACTCAATCGAGACAGCGGCTTAGCAGCCCCCTCTGCACAAAAAGCTTGCAAATTTGCGAGCGCTGTATAAAACTACAGGCTGTGGATCCAACCAGCACCCAAAAGGTTGTCAATGAACAAACTCACCGCTAGGCAAGAGCAGATTCTGGGCCTTATCCGCGACGCGATCGAAAACACGGGCTTCCCGCCCACCCGCGCCGAGATAGCCCAAACCTTGGGTTTTCGGTCCGCAAACGCGGCTGAGGAGCATCTGCAGGCGCTTGCCAGAAAAGGCGCGATTGAGATCACCCCCGGCGCGTCGCGCGGCATTCGGCTGCTTGAGCGATTGGCAGATGGCGCCCGCCTATCCCGATTTGGTATCGGCCAAATGTCCCTGCCCCACCCAGATCTGGCGCAATTTTCATTACCCCTGGTGGGTCGCGTCGCAGCCGGCTCGCCGATCTTGGCGCAGGAGCATGTCACCGCCAACTACAACGTCGACCCGGCACTCTTCACCGCACGCCCCGACTACCTGTTGAAAGTACGCGGCATGTCGATGCGCGATGCTGGCATCCTTGATGGCGACCTGCTTGCCGTCAAAAAAGCCGATTCCGCGCGCGATGGGCAAATCGTTGTCGCTCGGGTGGATGATGAGGTAACTGTCAAACGTTTCCGTCGCAATGGCAGCGCTATCGAATTACTTCCTGAAAACCCGGATTTCGGCGTGATTCGTGTCGAGCCGGGTCGGCATGAGTTTGCGCTGGAGGGTTTGGCGGTCGGATTACTGCGAGCGTGGGGTTAATGAAATTCAGTCTCGAAGTTCGGTCTCGAACTTCAGCTTCGAATTTCAGTCTTTTCTTATTCTCTGGCGCTTAGAAATCAACTGCGTCGCAATGCCGCGCAAGATATTCACCTCTTCAACTTCAAGCTCGGCGCGCGCGAACAGCCTGCGCAAACGCGGCATCAGCTTCTTTGGATTATCCGCATCCAAAAATTCAATCTCGACCAAAGCTTTTTCAAGGTGCGTGAACATGCCCTCGACCTGCTCTGCGCTGGCGCGCTCACCACGAAATACGGTTGTATTTTCGGTTTGAACTTCACCTAGTGCGGCGACTCGGCATTCGTAGGCAATCACTTGTACCGCCTGCGCCAGATTCAACGATGAATACACCGGGTTGGCTGGCACGCTCACAAGCGCGCTGCATTTGCTCACCTGCTCATTCGAGAGGCCGTAGCGCTCGCTGCCGAAAACCAGCGCCGTCTGCAATGCGCTATCTGCGGCGAGTTGCTCTGCCAGCTGGCGCGGCTCAAACAAGGGTGGCGAAAACTCTCTTGGGCGCGCGGATAACGCCACGCTGAAGTTGCAACCGGCTAGAGCTTCGTCAAGCGTAGGAAAAATGCGCGCGGTAGCAAGAATATCTGCAGCCCCGCTGGCTAAAGCGATTGCCTCGTCGTGCCTGGTTACCTCTGGATCGCGCGGGCTCACCAGCACCAGATCGGAAAAACCCATGGTTTTCATCGCGCGCGCGGTCGAGCCCACATTGCCGGGGTGACTGGTCTCGACCAGGACAAAGCGGATGCGATCGAAAGTATTCGCCATCGGTACTGAAGTTGACTTCATTTACAATAGTGCGCATCGCGGGCGACATCGCTGTCGCCGCACTGCTCCTTTTCTCTGACGCCGGATTCTAACGGAACCACCATGCAACCCATGCTCAACACCGCGGTGAAAGCCGCGCGTCGTGCCGCCACCATCATCAACCGTGCCTCATTCGATCTGGATCAGGTACGTGTCACGCGCAAGGGGCCTAACGATTTCGTCAGCGAAGTCGATCAGGCTGCCGAGCAAGCCATCATTGAGGTGTTGCAGCAAGCCTACCCGGATCATGGCTTCATTGCTGAAGAGTCCGGAATCTCGAAAGCAGCGGAGAGTAACGCCGAAAACGTCTGGATTATTGATCCGCTCGACGGCACCACCAACTTCATTCACGGCTTCCCGCAGTATGCGGTCTCGATCGCGCTCAGGCAGCGCGGTCAGATCACGCAAGCCGTCATCTACGACCCCAACCGCAATGAGCTGTTTACCGCCAGCAAGGGTGATGGCGCCTTCATGAACAACAAACGTATCCGTGTCGCCAAACGCGACAAACTCGCTGATGCGCTGATCGGCACCGGCTTTCCATACAGCGATCTCTCGGGTCTGGATGAGTATGTGAAGATGTTCAAGCTCATGACTGAAAAATCTGCCGGTCTGCGTCGTCCCGGTTCGGCTGCACTCGACCTGGCCTATGTCGCAGCAGGACGTCTCGACGGATTTTTCGAGAAGAAGCTCAAGCCTTGGGACATGGCGGCAGGCGTACTGCTCGTGAGCGAGGCGGGCGGCATCGTCACCGGCTTCTCCGGCGAAACCGATTACTTCGATACCGGCGATGTGATTGCTGCATCACCCAAAGTGTTTGGGCAGATGCTGGGGGTGCTGTCACCTTTCGCATAAGGCTGCCAACAACGTCAGCTTTCTAAACATCGTTAGGTCGATGGCTAGTCGGCAGCACCTCAGACAGTACAAGACGTACGGCAAGGGCCGCCAACATCGCCAGCGGCCTAACGAAATTTGACCATGTTAGAATGCGGGCGCGGCGATAGTTCCAGTCTCCTTGCCGCCCCTCCGATTTATCCCCTCGAGCCCTTGACTGGTGCCTTTCTTGGCGGCGGTTCGACTATTTCTATTTCCTATGTCTTTTGCTGAACTCGGCTTGGCCGAACCACTCGTGCGCGCCGTCACAGAACACGGCTATACCCAACCTACCCCTATTCAAGCGCAGGCGATCCCCGCCGTGCTCAAGGGCGGCGACTTACTCGCTGGTGCTCAAACCGGCACTGGCAAAACAGCTGGCTTCACACTGCCGATGCTGCAACGTCTCAACGGTGGCAAACGCCCCGCACCGCGCCACGTACGCGCATTGGTACTCGCGCCAACACGCGAACTTGCGGCCCAAGTCAACGAAAGTGTTGTCACCTACGGCAAATACTTGAAGCTAACGTCTGAGGTGGTGTTTGGCGGTGTCAACATCAACCCGCAAATCCAGAAGCTCTCACGTGGCGTCGATATTCTGGTGGCGACACCGGGTCGACTGCTCGATCTGATGCAGCAGGGTGCGCTCAATCTTTCTGCGGTCGAGATCCTCGTGCTTGATGAAGCCGACCGTATGCTGGATATGGGCTTCATCCGCGATATTCGCAAAGTGTTGGCAGCCCTGCCACCGAAGCGACAAAATCTGCTCTTCTCGGCAACGTTTGCGGATGAGATCAAAGCACTCGCCGATAGCTTGCTGAATCAGCCACAAACGATTGAAGTAGCACGCCGCAACTCGACTGTTGAAGTCATTGGGCAGAAAATTCATCCGGTCGATCGCGACAAGAAGCATCAACTACTCGCTCACCTCATCACTGAACAAAACTGGTTTCAGGTGCTGGTCTTCACACGCACCAAACATGGCGCTAACCGACTCGCCGAGCAGCTTGGTAAATCAGGTATTAGCGCCATGGCGATCCACGGTAACAAGAGCCAGGCAGCGCGTACCCGCGCTTTATCCGAATTCAAGAGCGGCAAACTGCAGGCTT
>JBIKUP010000120.1:0-5367 GCA_044347535.1 Burkholderiaceae bacterium | reverse complement strand
ATGGTAGAGGCGCCTTGTCGACGACCGCCCAGCGCATTGTGGATCGCAGCACGCAAGATGCCCCAGTAATCCACGCCGTGGTGCTCATAAAAGCGATCATCCTCAATCGCCAGCACCGCCTGCTTCATGACCTTGGGAATATCTTTGTAGCGCACCAGGCTACGTCGCTCTTCGCCGAATTCGCCGATCAACATGTTATCGGCCGAGAACACGCGCAGCGGCATCTTGGGCTGATAGGTTGCCAGTGAGTCGATATCCGGCAGATTCGGATACGCCATCATCATCATGAACACCACCAATAGCGCGCCAATCAGCGATAGCCCGGCAAAAAAGCCAAACACGCTGAGCGCTAATCGCACTGGAGCGGGCCATTTTTCACGCTGACTTTGATCAGCGCTGTCAGTCGGAGAGGGGTTAGTCATTCAGGCGGGACATGCGGCGGTGGTGAATGGTGTTCATTATAGCGGCAGGCCATTCCTCGGTTTTCAGCTTGCTGTTGATCACCCCTCTTCATGACGCAACAGCAATAGCGCGACGGCAATCATGGCGTCGGTATTTGACAACGCTGTTGCCGGTCTGCTTTACAGCGGCGAAACACGCTTGCTAGCATCCGCCGCACGTTTTTAATTTGACAATATAGGAAGAGGTCCAGCGAATGCTGTCTTTTCATCGCTGGTGGGGTCGGACAACGATACCCGTCGTTGGTGTCGATATCAGTGCGAGTGGTGTACGGGTGATGGAGTTGGCACCTAGCGGCCGCCATGTCCAGATCGCGCACTATGCGCATCAACGCTTGCCCGCGGGTGCGATCCGCGAAGGCAGTGTGGTCATGCGCGACGCCGTCTGTGACGCCTTGCGCGATGCCCTGCGTGAGAGCGGTAGTCGGCTGCGCCATGCAGCACTCGCGCTACCTGCCAGTGCGGTGATCAAGAAAACGCTGAGCTTGCCGGCCCAATCAACGGAAGATGAGTTGGAGATGCATGTCGAGGCCGAAGCGATGGCTTTGCTGCCGGTAGCGCGTGAAGAGATCGGTGTTGACTTCGCCGTGATGGGCCCTAGTTTTCAGCAGGTCGATGCCATTGACGTCATGCTGGTCGCTGCGCGGCAAGAAAAAATCAATGAACGTGCAGAGCTTGCGCTTGCGGTCGGACTCAAGGCGCAGATTATCGATGTCGAGTCGCAGGCGCTGATGTCGGCGATTGGTTTGATGGTCAGATCAAGTGACCCAGCGGCTGATGGACTGCTTGGCGTGATTCAGATCGAAAGCGATCAGGTCCATGCCTACTTCATGCAGGGCGAAGCATTGGTGTTTGAAAGGCATCTGGGTTCACTGCTGTTGCGTAAGGAAGCTAGCGCAGTTGAGGCGATCTGTCAGGAATTCAATCGCGCGTTTCAGCTGTCTCAGACCTCAGCGGGACAAGCAAGCTTGCATCACATCTATTTACTGGGCACCGCACCGGCTGATTTGCAAAGCGCTTTGGCGCAGCGGATGTCGGTGGCTGTCAGCGCAATCGACCCATGGCAGCAATTAGCGGTTAAGCCGGGGGTTATGTCCGATGACCACGAGCACCCCTCGGCATGCACGCTGGTGTGCGGACTTGCATTACGTAGCTTCGACTAATGATTCGGCTCAATCTACTACCGTGGCGCGAAGAAAGACGCCGTGAACGCAAGCAACAATTCCAGCGCCAGCTTGGCTTGATGGCGGCGTTGGGTCTGTCTGTCGTCTTGGCGGTATTTGTCATCAATACGAGTTGCATTGGGTTGCAAGAAGAACGGAACCAACTGCTCAGCGTTGAAAACGCAAAGCTAGATATACGGCTGCGCGAGATTCAACAGTTACAGCAGCAAATCGCCGCCTTGAATGCGCGTCGTGCCGCGGTGGAGCGATTACAAACCGGCCGCACTTACCCGGTGCGATTGTTCGATGAGCTTGCTACTCGGGTGCCACAAGGTGTTGCGCTCAAATCAGTCAAGCAGACCGACAAACTGACACTGAGCGGGATTGCACAATCCAACGCCCGTGTCTCGGAGTTGCTGCGTGCACTAAATACCGATGTCACTTGGCTGGGGCAGCCAGAATTGGGCGAGATAAAGTCCGCCAATCTCGGACAGGGACGCGACGCAAAAAAAATTGTCGAGTTCAGTATCAGCCTTCAGCAGCATACGCTTGAGGAGAGGCTGAAGTGAGTACCCAAGCATTCAGTTTAAAGACGCTACGTGCGCAATTCGAAGGGCTCGAGGGGCGACACCCCGGATTATGGCCGCCGTTACCGCGCCTGCTTTGCCCGCTTTTGGCTGCACTTTTGGTCATCATTGCTGGCGCTTGGCTGGTTTGGTCAGCTCAGTGGGAAACGCTGGAGAGTGGTGCCGAATCCGAGCGCAAACTGCGTACAGAGTTTGAGCGCAAGGTGGCGCAGTCGCAGCATCTGGATATCTTGCGCAAACAAAAAGCCGAGGTTGAAGCGCAAGTGTTGCAGCAAGAGCGACAGCTACCGGGCAAAGCAGAGATCGATGCGTTACTGGCCGAAATCAGCCAGGCGGGCGCTGTAAGGGGCTTGCAGTTCGAGCTGTTCAAGCCGGGCCAGTTAAAGATCGGCGAGCACTATGCAGAGCTACCGATCGAAGTACGACTCTCTGGTTCGTACCACGCACTGGCCGGATTTGTCAGCGACGTCGCCAACATGTCACGCATCGTCACGATTGATCGTATTGCGCTGTCACAGCTCCGTGAGGGCGTATTGGCTTTCGAGTGCATAGCTTATACGTTCAGGTATCTCGATGCTGGCGAAGCTGAGCAGAAAAAGCAACGCACACCCGAGCGCAAGCAGCAGGTGCTTCGATGAGGCGACTTTGGCCTTTGTTGGCGCTCTTGTCGCTATTAATGACCGCTTGCCAGCAGCAAGGCAGCGACGACCTACAGCATTGGATGGCAGAAATTCACCAGCGGCATCATGCCAAGCCAGTCAGTCTGCCGCAGGTGCCGCAGACCACAGAGTTTCGTTATCAGGCGGGTGAGCGCGCTGATCCGTTTGACCTATCCAAACTGTCGACGATAGACCCCGCCGCTTTATCTAACACCCCGCAACCGGATCTGCGCCGCCCGCGGGAGCCACTCGAGACTTTTCCGCTTGATAGTTTGCGACTGATGGGCAATTTGCGTCGAGGTAAGGAGGTTATCGCGCTGATACAAGCAGACAAGTTGATTTACACCGTTCGGGTTGGTGCGCATCTGGGGCAAGACTTGGGCAAGGTCACCGCCATCAGTGACAAGACCGTCGATATCGATGAATGGGTAGAAGAGGGTGGCGGCCGCTGGGTACGTCGACAAACGCAGCTGGTACTGCAGGAGAAAAAATGAGTCAGCGGAGACGGCATGGCCTCAGCGCCATTTTATGGGCCATCTTATGGGCAATGTTGCTGCTGGCATCGGCCAGTCATGCTGAGCCAAACGCTTTGCGCTCGGTGGACATTAGCCGCGATGGCGACCGAATTTTATTGCGGGCACAGCTTAGCCATGCGCTCAAGACGCTACCCCCGAGCTTCTCTACGCTAACGCCACCGCGAATTGTGATCGACCTACCTGAAACCGTGAACGCCACATCGACGATGCGTCAATCCCTCGATATCGGTGATGTACGTCACCTCGATATCGTGCAGGCGGGTACGCGTACACGCATCGTCATCAACATCAAACGACCGATGGCTTACAGCACTCGCTTGCATGATAAGGAAGTTCAGATTGTGCTGGGCGACGCTGCATCGGCGACATCGCCCACCGCATCGACTGCGGCGGAAAAAGCAGCGAGGCTCGCCAGCGAGCGAAATGCGGTGCTGGATATTGATTTTCGGCGTGGCGATGAAGGCACCGGACGAGTCATCATTGATTTGGCGCGCGAGCAATCCGCGATCGATATTCGTCGCCAAGGCCAAGCTGTGGTGATTGATCTGATGAAGAGCGCATTGCCGGAGTTACTGCGACGTCGTCTGGATGTAAAAGATTTTGCAACGCCGGTGCAAGAGATCAGCGCGAGCGTAAATGGCGATATGGTGCGCATCAGTATTGCTGCGACGGGTCAATGGGATCATGTGGCTTGGCAGACGGATCGTCGCTTGGTCGTCGAGCTCAAGCCTCAGAAAGCCGACGAGCGGGGTAATGGGCGTGGCTATCGCGGCGAGAAACTTTCGCTGAATTTTCAGAATATCGAGGTGCGCGCTTTACTACAGGTGATCGCTGATTTCACCGGTTTGAATGTGGTCGCCAGTGATACCGTCGGTGGCAACCTAACGCTCAGGCTGAAAGATGTTCCATGGGATCAGGCCCTTGATATCGTGATGCAGGCACGCGGCCTCGATATGCGCAAGAGCGGAAACGTGCTGTGGATTGCGCCCAAGGATGAGTTGCTGACCAAAGAGCGGCTAGAGTTGGAGCAGCGTGCGCAGATCAATGAACTCGAGCCGCTCATTACCGAGACGTTTCAACTGAATTATCAGAAGGCGGAAGCTTTCCAAAAGGTGTTTGGATTAGATGGTCAAGCAGGGCGTGGCAGCATCTTGTCGCGACGTGGCAGTGCGTCAGCTGAACCGCGTAGCAACAAGCTATTTGTCACGGATACACCAGGCAAGCTGGAAGAAGTACGGCGATTGATACAGATGACGGACGTGCCACAGCGGCAAGTCATGATCGAGGCGCGGATCGTTGAGGCAGATGACAGCTTTAACAAAAACCTCGGCGCGCGGCTAGGCTATGCTGATTTCAACCGCGACGGCAGGGCACCTGTCGGAATCAATCTACCTGGAAGTGCGCAGCTGGGCGTTACTGGAAACTATCTGGGTGTTGGTGAGCAAACGGGTCAGGCAGTGATGACCGGTGGTAGCTATATGCCAAACACACAATTTGTCGACCTACCGGCAGGCAGAATTGGTACGGCTAGCCCGGGCAGCATCGGATTCAGTCTCTTCTCTGCGGGCGCTAATCGTTTTTTAAATCTGGAGCTCACCGCGTTGCAGGCCGATGGCAAAGGTAAGATCATTTCCAGCCCTCGCGTAGTCACCGCAGATCAACAACCCGCCATCATCGAACAGGGTGAAGAGATTCCCTATCAGCAGGCGACCTCCAGCGGCGCAACCTCGATACAGTTCAAAAAGGCCAACCTGAAGCTAGAGGTGACGCCACAAATCACGCCGGACGGCAATATCATTCTGACGGTGGATGTGGCAAAAGACTCGCGCGGTATCGCAGTGGGTAATAGCTATGCGATCGACACCAAGCATGTAAAAACAAATGTGCAGGTCGAGAATGGCGGCACGGTGGTACTTGGGGGCATTTTCACGCAGGAAGAGCGCAGCAATATCTACAAGGTCCCT
>JBIKUP010000366.1:0-5382 GCA_044347535.1 Burkholderiaceae bacterium | reverse complement strand
CGCCCGGACTTTCAGTTTTAGGGTTGTTGGTTCGCTCGATCGAGTATTTGACATCGTCCGCTACGAGTTCACGCCCGTTGTGGAATTTCACCCCCTTGCGTAGCGTAAACGTATAAGTCAAGCCGTCTTTGGAAATCTCGTAGCTTTCTGCCAGACTGGGTACTAGTTCAGTCGTACCCGGTTTGTAATCTAAAAGACGCGAAAAAATACTCTTAATCATCGACCAGTTCACCCAGTCGTAGCCAATTGCAGGGTCCAAAGTCACGATATCGTCTTTGTAGGTCACGATAATCGAGCCGCCACTTTTACCTTCTTGTGCTTGAGCAGTGGGCAAGCAAAGTACCAAAGGTATGATCAAAGTCACTACAGCGTTAAAGAAACGATTAGGCACGATTGCTCTCCTTTTATGAGTGAGATTTTCTATCGAGTGGGGTACAACTTGATACGGGGGTCGATCAAGGGTGCAACAATATCAGCGATCAGATTACCAATAATCACGGCCGTAGCAGCGAGCAGGGTGACACCCATAATCATAGGGATATCAACCTGTTGGATCGACTGCCATGTAAGTTGACCAATACCAGGCCAACCAAATACCGACTCAACTACTACCGCGCCGCTCATGAAATAGCCGATGTCGATACCAATCATGGCGATAATTGGAATCACCGCATTCCGCAACGCGTGCACAAAAACAATCCGTGTGCCCGAGGCACCTTTAGCGCGCGCCGTTCGAATATAGTCTTGCGATAGCACTTCGATCATCATTGATCGCATCATGCGGGCGTACCATCCGGCACCCAATAATCCCAGCGTCAGCGCCGGCAAAACCAAATGTTGTAACTCGCCATAACCACCGACCGGAAACCAATCAAGCGTGACCGAAAACGTGTATAGCATCGCCATCGCCGCCACGAACTGCGGTGTGGATACCCCGATAAACGACGCAACCATGGCGCCGTTATCAATTGAGGTGCCGCGCCACACCGCACCCACCAGTCCGATACACAGGCCGATCACGATTTCAGCTGAAATTGCGGCCAGCATAAGGAGCAGGGTGGCAGGTAATCTCGACGCCAGTATTGAAGTCACTTCAGTTTTTTGGGCATAACTGCGCCCCAAATCAAAGGTCGCTAATCCAGCCAAATAGCGCGAATACTGCACATACAAAGGCTGGTCTAATCCAAGCTGCTGCCTGATCGTAGCCACGGTTTCAGGCGTGGCGCTGCGCCCAGCGATTTGCCGCGCCGGATCAGCTGGCATCACATAAAGCAGTAAAAAAGTAATCAGACTGACGCCGACCAACAGCGCTGCTGCCTGCATAACGCGTTTTAAAAGATAAAAAAACATCGGTCGGGTCAGGTTTTAGAATAGTTGAGCTTAGCCAGCGTAATCAATCTGGCCGTGGTTTGCTGTTGGGGTCAATTTTCTCTTGCAGCGCGTCGCCCAGTAAATTGAACGCGACCGCCACCAGCAAAATACATAAGCCAGGAATAAACACCAGCCACGGCGCCGTTGTGAAATAACTTTGGTTTTCAAAAATGATGTTGCCCCACGACGGTGTTGGTGGTTGTACGCCAATACCCAGATATGACAGCGTTGCCTCCATCAAGACTGTAGTGGATACACCGAGCGTTCCGTACACCAAGATGGTCGGCACCAAGTGGGGAAGAATATGTTTCAAAAGCAGGTAGGTGTCGGTTGCGCCAATGCAGCGCGTGGCTTCGATAAAGCCTGATTCGGCTAATGAAACGGTTTGGGTAAAAACGATGCGCGCAATCTGCACCCAATTCACCAATGCAATGACTAGAGCCACAATCCACAAACTTGGTGAGAAGATCGCCGCTAGCACGATCGCCAGTATCAACGCCGGGAAGCACATCATCAGGTCGGTAAATCTCATTAACAGATCACCCACCCAGCCACGCAAATAGCCTGCAGTAATGCCCACTACGCTGCCAATAAGCACGGCCGCTCCATTTGCAACCACGCCAATTACCAGGGATGTTTGGGCGCCCCATATCACACGCGAAAACAAATCTCGGCCAAGTAGATCTGTGCCGAACCAATACTTAGTGCTGGGTGGTGTCGGTGCGCCCTCGAGCGTCAGCCCATCGAAGAAGGTTTCCTCGGGTGAGAACGGCGCAATCCATGAAGCGCCGGCCGCGAACATAACCAGAATACCAACGACCAGGAAGGATAAAACGGAGGTCCAACGCATTTGTTTAGATACGAATCAAAAATCTCGGCAGCTTGATTTTTTGTCGGCTGCAAAAGAAATTGTTGAATGAACTCTGAGTATAGGCGCTGCACTCGATTCATACACCCAAAAGTATTAATGTCGAGATGTGACAAGGGGTATTGCCACACCAACCTCGAAATACACAAGAACGTTGCTCAAGGACCGTTTGATACGATAAAGATAACGATTATCTAAAAACTAACAGAACGACAGCAGACCGCTTCAAAAGCGTGATGCTATACCCGTTATATACTGATTCGATGACTACCAGACCCCAAGACCATTTCATCCAAGTTCAGGGCCACACAGTCCGCTATTGGGCGCAAGGTGAGGCAGGGCCAACTGTTTTGCTGCTGCACGGCATCAGCTGTTCAGTAGTGGAGTGGGAGCACAACATCGCAGCCTTAGCCACACAGCACCGCGTGATTGCGCTAGACCTTTTGGGCTGTGGCTTGTCAGACAAACCGCTGGACGCGGACTACGACATGCAGTCACAGGCTAAGTTTGTGTTTGCCTTCATGGATGCTATGGGCTTGAGCCATGCCAGCATAGTTGGTAACTCCATGGGTGGGCGCATTGCCTTGGAGTGTGCGGCCATGCACCCAGAGCGGGTGAGGTCGTTGGTCTTGTCAGCGCCTGCAGGCGTTGGCCGCGACACCTTGTTCAACTTCCGCTTGGCCAGCATTCCCTACTTGGGCGAGGTGCTGACTAAGCCCAGCATGTTTGGTTTGGCCATGATTTGGAAACTGGCTTTTCACGATAAGTCGTATGTCACACATGACTTGGTCGCTGAGAAGGTCGCTTTGGCCAAATTGCCCAACGCACAAGCAGTGTTTCTGAAAACCTTGCGGGGGGATTTGAGCTTTGGTGGTTTTCTAGAGGCGCCCCGCAAAGCTTTTCATGCGCGGATTCAGCAAGTTCGCTGTCCTAGTTTGGTCATTTGGGGTAAGCAGGATCAGTTTTTGCCCGTCACCCATGTGGAGGTACTCAAGCCATTGCTTGCACATGCGCAGTACGAGTTAATTGACAACTGCGGCCATGTACCCATGACGGAAATTGCGGAGCGTTTTAATCAGATGGCGCTGACTTTTCTGTCAAGCCGCGCTTAAGCAAGTCAGCCCTTATCTCCACTCGCCCATCAATATCAATAAGATGATTGCAGTAGCGGTCTCCCCCGCTGCTGATATAACACTTACCGCCTCTTTGGACGGTTTGTTCCATTGCTTCGAGCCGCAATGATGCGCCTCGCTTCCCGCTCACCAGTCAGGAATGCGCCGTGTACAGTGGCGCGGTACAACTCATGGGTATGTTCGCCAGCGTGCAATAACCTTGAACCGCTGGGCTTTGCCAAGGTGACATGATCTTGTGAAGAGGAGTTGACGGCGGCAAAGGAGTAAGCACCCAAAGAGAAAGGGTCACTGTTCCAGCCGGTTCGGATTGCCCGGCGAGGTGCCGTTGCTGAAGAGCCAAAAACAGTTCTTAATACTGGCGTAATCTCTTGGATCAACTGAGCCTCGGTGAGTGACTCGACGTAGGCGCCTTGCTGTCCTAGTCCAAAAGTTACTAGGCAATTGAAGTCGCTGAACGTGCGATAGTTCATGAAGTAGTTGAAACGTCCTCGCACAGGAGATTGCCAGCCAAAGTATTGGGTATCGGTTGGCCAGAATGCCTTATCGAAGATCATAAAAACCTTGTTGATCTGGCCCATACCTAGCACATTGATCGATGTTTTTTTTTCAGCCGATAAGGGAGGTGAAATTCGTACCCGATTGGCTTTATGAACTCCCAAAGGTAAGGTTTCAATGCAGTAATCTGAATTGAAGGTCATATCCCCAGCAGTGATCACAACCCCATTATCAGAATGGCTGATAGCGGTCACCTGTGTGTTCAGCCTTATATCAATGCTCCTAGCCAGTAGTTCTGGAATGACTTTATAGCCATTTGGAAGGATGACATCTTTGCCAGGATATTTGCTGTCGTCAGAGTAATTACGTGCCGAAAGAGTTTCAAGCCAGCCGCCTGAGTCAAACTCCAAATCGTAGGACAAATGAAATAGCGATAGTGGGTCTGTCAGGATACTTGGGTCCACAATTCTAAGGGCAGTTGCAAGCGATTCGTCGGGGATAGCCTGCTTCATCCTTGTAGCTACGGCAGCAAGTGAAGCCTCGAATTTTTTACGACCCGCCCCAAAGGTCGACTCAGTCACCTCATTGCCACTGACGCCAGTTACTGTGATTGAGTCATCATTTGTTATGAAAGTCCTTGCTTTTACTTCGGCTGCAAGCGTTGCAATGGGATTGCCACCGTCAGGGCCGTGAATCCATCCGGCCCCGATATCCATTGGAACTCCATCAGTTACATCAGTCCAGACACGTCCGCCTATTCGGTTGCGCCCTTCCAAGACGGTGACGGAAAAGCCTTCTCGCGTGAGGCGGCACGCGGCCGCAAGTCCTGCAACTCCGGCCCCAATCACGATGACACTGGTGCCCCTTGCAGTCGCTGTTTGTGCCACCGCGCTGAACATTGGAATAAATGAGCTTGCACCAGTCACGGCTCCTGCAGCAGCGCCCTGTAATAATTTACGTCGCATTTCATCCATAAGAATGACTCTCAACAGATTGAATTACAGCCACCGATTGTAAATATAAAGTAACTCAACTAAAGCTCTGACAGACCATGTCTAAAGTCTATTTACATGCAGCATTCATTCGTTTTTTTAACTCAGAATTAGTACGACGTTGTTAAAATACGTGACGAATATTATTACTGTATTGCTGTTTAGGCACCACTTTATTTCACCAACTAAATTCAAGGAGACACCATGACCAGACATCTAGCATCTTTGAAGGCGGCTGCCATAGGTTTGCTTAGCATTGTTATGCTCCCATCGATGGCTGAAAACGTGACGCCGCTTCTCGCCAAGGACTTGATCGGACTCGCAGGCAAGCAAGGAATGATGCTTACTGTCGAATATGAGCCTGGGGCCTCGTCTACTAAACACAGGCACGACGCCCACGTTTTTGTCTATGTTCTTGAAGGATCGGTGATCATGCAGGTTGAAGGTGGTAAGGCTGTTACCCTGGGGCCAGGGGAGACATTTTATGAATCACCTAAAGACGTTCATAGTGTTTCAATGAACG
>JBIKUP010000118.1:0-5394 GCA_044347535.1 Burkholderiaceae bacterium | reverse complement strand
CAAGTCGCCCAGTCGAGTGCCCATGGCGGTGGTCCTGTCTTATTTGGCGTTGAGTGACTTCAACACTTTGTCGGTGATGTCGATGCGCGGACTGTAGTAAACCGCTTCCTGGAAAACAATGTCGTATTTCTCGACCTCGGCAAGTTGCCGAATCACCTTGTTGGCTTTTTCCAGAACAGCCGCCAGCTCCTCATTGCGGCGCTGGTTCAAGTCTTCACGAAACTCGCGCTGACGACGCTGGTAATCTTTGTCCATCTCGGATAGCTCGCGTTGGCGCTTGACCCGCTCAGCATCAGACAAAACCGGCGCATCTTTGTCCAGCTTTTCGGCCGCAGATTTCACGCGCGCTGCGAGGTCCTGCAGGTCCTTGTCGCGACGTGAAAACTCTTGCTCGAGCTTGGCAGTGGCCGCCTTGGCAGGAGTCGCTTCACGGAAGATACGCTCGGTATTGACGAAACCGATTTTCAGCTCCTGCGCACTGCTCGCCAAAGGCGCAACTACCAGCGCAGAAAGCCCGAACAATAAAAAAGTTGCTTTTTTAAGCACAGATCTCACTTCATTCTCCATAACGGAAACCCTGATTATGCCACCACGCCTCAGAAGCCGGTACCGAGCTGGAACTGGAAGCGCTGCACATAATCCCCCGGCTTATCGTTGATCGGATAAGCCAGCGATAGCTTGAGCGGGCCGACCGGCGAAATCCAGGAGATCCCTATGCCGGTACTGTAGCGAAGATCAGCGAGGCGAATGTTCTCTCCCTCGGAAGGGTTCCAGACTTGGCCCGCGTCAAGGAAAGTGAACCAGCGGAGGCTACGATCGACCCCGCTACCCGGGAAAGGGAACTGCAACTCGGCGTTGCCAATCAGGCGGGCTGAGCCACCAATGGGCAGACGAAACGTGTTTCTATCTTGATCAGGCCGGATGCCCCTTACATTCAGCGTCCCGGCGGCAAAGCCACGCACGGAGCCAATACCGCCTGCGTAAAAGTTCTTGAAAATCGGGAACGGATCGCCAACAAGTCCATCGCCATAGTTCACCTCGCCGTTCACAGCGAGTGTGATCGCGCTGGATACAGGCCAGAAATACTGATCCTGGTAACTTGAGCG
The DNA here is from genome assembly GCA_044347535.1 of Burkholderiaceae bacterium. Classification (GTDB taxonomy): domain Bacteria; phylum Pseudomonadota; class Gammaproteobacteria; order Burkholderiales; family Burkholderiaceae_D; genus Pernthalerella. The sequence continues at coordinate 4,288 of JBIKUP010000118.1, read as the reverse complement.
GTAGTAGCGCGAGCTGCCCGCACCGGACAGCTCGAGACTGGCGCGCCGGAAGCGGCCTCTGGTTGGGATCAGTGCGCTGTCACGTTCATCCCGCTGCCAAGCGGCAGTAAGAGGAATAGCAGACGTGCCCGCCGAACCGATCCCATCTGCAGGCCCGCTGTTTCCAGCGACGAAGTCTTTATACCTTTGTGGACTGCTGGCGTAGGCCGTTACCGTCGTGTCCTCATAGCCAACGCCCAGAAACACACGATCGAACTCGGTGAACGGCACACCAAAGTTAACCGAACCGCCGCGCGTGACAATCAGGTAGTTGATGTCGCTAAAGAACAGTGGTGGCCGCGACGTGCGGTAAAACAGATCAACTGTTCTGCTGACACCATCTTCTGTGAAATAAGGATTGGTATGGCTGAGAGAGATGGTTCGGAACACACGGCTGGTGTTCACGTTAATACCAATATTGTTACCGGAGCCGAAAGCGTTGGCTTGATTAAGCGAGCCGGTCAGCACCAGCTTTTCGGCGCTGGAAAAACCAGCGCCAACCATGATGGCACCAGTGGGTTTCTCGGTCACTTTCACATCCAGATCAACCTGATCCGGCACCCCCGGCACTTCGACTGTGTCCACCGTGGTATCGGTGAAGAAACCCAGTCGGCCCATTCGGTCGCGTGACAGTCGTATCCTGTCACCGTCGTACCACGCGCTTTCCAGTTGTCTGAACTCGCGCCGGATCACGGAATCACGCGTGCGATCGTTACCACCAATATTGATATTGCGAACGTAGATGCGCTTGCCGGGGTCAACAAAGATGGTAAACGCAACCTCGGCCTTCTCGCGATCGATATCAGGCACCGCGTTGACGTTGGCAAATGCATAGCCGAACACGCCCATACGCTCACTAATCTTCTTGGTACTCTCGGTCATACGCTCACCGGAGTAGGCGTCGCCAGCCTTCAAGGACACTAAAGCAGCGAGTTCCTGCTCACGGCCAAGCATTTCACCTTCAAGCTTGACGCTGGTGACCTTGTATTTCTTGCCCTCATTGATATTGATCGTGATGAAGATATCTTTTTTGTCTGGCGAGATCGACACCTGTGTCGAGTCGATCTGCATTTCCAGATAGCCACGATTTAGATAAAACGAGCGGATAGCTTCGATATCACCTGCCAGCTTTTGACGCGAGTATTGATCGGCCTTGGAGTACCAGGTAAACCATCCGGGCGTTGTCATCTTCAGCTGGTCACGCAGCTCGTCTTCCTTGAACGCCTGGTTACCAATGATCTTGATCTGACGAATACGCGCCACTTCACCTTCGTCTACCGCGAAAGTGACATTTACCCGGTTACGCTCGATCGGCGTGATGGTGGTGGTGATCTTCACGCCATACAAGCCACGCGACAGGTATTGACGCTTGAGTTCTTGCTCCGCACGATCAACCAAGGATTTATCAAGAATGCGCGACTCACCAAGGCCGAGATCTTTCAGCGCCTTGCGTAGTTTGTCTTTTTCAAATTCTTTGGTGCCGGTGAAATCAACACTCGCAATCGCAGGTCGCTCTTCGACCGATATCACCAGCACATCAGCCTCAGCTTCGATGCGCACATCTTTAAAAAAGCCAGTTGCATACAGCGCCTTGATCGACGCGGCTGCTTTCTCATCATTGAAGACTTCGCCGACCCGTACTGGAAGGTAGTTGAATACCGTACCCGCTTCGGTCCGCTGTATGCCCTCGACACGAATATCGCGCACGGTGAAAGGATCAATCGCAGCGGCATTCAGTGCAAAAGCTGAAGCAATAGCAGCAGCGATAAGTTTTGGAATCAATGAAGGCGATCTGCGCGCGGTTCGGAATGTCATCGAGGAGTCGTTATTAGGTTCGGGCGCACATCTATCCGATGAGACGGTTGATATCGTTGAACACTGCAACAGCCATCAAGGCCATCAGCACCCCCAATCCTGCGCGCTGCACAACTTCTGCGACGCGCTCGGGGACAGGCCGCCCAGAAAAAAGTTCCACCGCATAATACAGCAAATGCCCGCCATCCAAAACGGGGATCGGGAGCAGGTTCATCACGCCGAGACTGATGCTGACGAACGCGATGAACGATAGAAAACTAATCCAGCCAATGCGCGCGGTCTGCCCGGCATAGTCGGCGATGGTGATTGGTCCGGTGATGTTCTTTAGCGAGGCCTCGCCGATTAACATCTTGCCAAGCATACGAACCGTCAGCGCAGACGTATCCCACGTTTTGCGCACGGCGCGGGAGACCGCCTCGACAGGTCCTGATTGCACCACCACCGTCGCAGCCGACATATCAACCTGCGCCTGAATCCGACCGACAGTACGCTCGCCATCGCGCTCAGCGCGCGGCGTAACCACCGCCGAAAACCGCTCACCACGTCGCAGGCCCTCAATGCTTACAGCACGCCCCGGGGCTGACTGCACTGCGCTAATGAATGCAACGGCATCGACCACTGCTTGGTTGTCGACCGTCTGGATCTGATCGCCCGCTTGTAAGCCAGCCGCTGCAGCAGGGCCACCCGACATAATCTCACCGAGTAAAGCCGGAGGACGCGCCAGCGATAGTCCTAGCCGATCGAATAACTCACTATCAATATCCTGCTCTGGGAGAGCTTGCGCAGGCAACACCACTTCGCTCAACCAATTACTGCGCTCATTGCTGGAACGTTGCACGGTCAGGCGCACTGATTGTTCGCGCATCACCACCTGTATCAGCTGCCAACGGAATTCTGCCCACGAGCGCACTGACTCGCCATTCACCTCAGTGATCAGGTCTCCGTATTGCAAGCCCGCACGCTGCGCGCTACTTGATTCAGCAACTGCAACACGCGCCACTGGCTCGGGCATGCCGTGCGTGTAGACGCCAGCGAGAATCGCAATAGCGAGTAAAAAATTCGCCAAAGGACCGGCAAGCACGATTGCAATGCGCTTGCCAACGGACTGACTGGTGAATTCGCGTGGCATATCTTCTGCCGCGATCTCACCTTCATGGTCGCGTACATCGAGCATCTTGACATAGCCACCGAGCGGCAATACCGACAAGGCCCACTCGGTCTGGTCACGACCGATTCGCTTGGACCAGATGACACGGCCCATACCGACCGAGAAACGCAAGACTTTCACGCCGCACCAGCGCGCCACCACGTAATGACCCAGCTCGTGGAAGGTCACCAACACGCCAAGCGTGACAGCGAAAGCCAATACGGTGTGCAGGAAACTCATTTATTTAATCCGGGCGATTACCAAGACATCACTGCAGCAGTGCACGCGCTTGGTCGCGCGCCTTGCTGTCTTGCGCAAGCAGACTCTCGAGCGTATCGACCGATGCCGCCGGAACCCGGCTGAGTGTCTCCGCGATGAGTGTGGAAATTTTGCTGAAACTAATCTGATTATCGAGAAACGCCTGAACCGCAACCTCGTTCGCGGCGTTTAGCACCGCCGGCGCACTGCCACCCACCTGCAAGGCATCAAACGCGAGCTGAAGACAGGGAAAGCGTACCCTATCCGGCTGACGGAATTCGAGCTGCCCGATTCTGGCCAGATCAATCGCATCAACTCCTGAATCAATACGCTCCGGGTAAGCCAACGCGTGCGCAATGGGTGTGCGCATATCGGGGTTCCCGAGTTGTGCCAACACCGAACCATCGGCGTAGGCCACCATGGAGTGGATCACGCTCTGCGGATGGATCACCACCTCGATCTGCGAGGCGCTGGCACCAAACAGCCAATGCGCCTCAATCACTTCTAAACCTTTGTTCATCATGGTGGCAGAATCGACCGAGATTTTGCGACCCATACTCCAGTTCGGATGTGCAACTGCCTGCTCGGGCGTGATGCTCTCAAAACTGGACAGATCTCGATCCAGAAACGGACCGCCGGACGCCGTGAGAAGAATTTTGCGAATACCGTGTTGCGGTGGTACACGTTGATAACCAATCGGCAGACATTGAAATATCGCGTTGTGCTCACTGTCGATCGGCAACAACGTAGAACCGCTCGCCGCCACCGCATCCATGAACAACTGCCCAGAAATCACTAACGCCTCTTTATTGGCGAGCAGCAGCTTCTTGCCGGCTCTTGCGGCGGCCAAACTCGGGCCAAGCCCTGCAGCACCGACAATCGCGGCCATCACTGTATCGCAAGCCTCTGCACTGGCCACTTCACACAGTGCCTGCTCGCCGTACACCACGTTGGTTTTGAGGCCTCGATCGCGAATAAGTTTTTGCAATCGTTCCGCAGCATCCGCATCAACCACAACCGCCACTTCAG
>JBIKUP010000117.1:0-5402 GCA_044347535.1 Burkholderiaceae bacterium | reverse complement strand
AATGCGCATCAATTCGCGCCACCTGAATCGTCATATCCGCCCGCACCGCCATGGTCCGACCAGAGAGTTGGTCGACCAACTTGAACATCCGGAGGTCCAGGTCCTGGTCTTGTACCGGCATCAGGGACTCAAGGTACTCCAGCATGGGTGGTGCGACTAGCTCATAGCCATAGCTACGGAAGTGATCGAGCAAGGCACGACGCACCTCTTCGGTCTTGCGCGCCTCGGACGGCAAGACATCAGCAACATTCTCGGGTAGCAGCCAGTTCGGCATCGGGGATCAGGCCGGGAGGGGCAAAAGATGGAAAGCGAGCAGGAGGATACCAAACAGCATCGCCACCAGTCCGAAAAACCGAATCTGGCCATCAGAAAGTTGCGCTATTTGCAGGAAAGTCTGCCGCCAGCGACGCGGCGCCAGCAGGGGAAGCAAGCCCTCGAGCACAAAAAGCAGGCCGAGCGCGACCATGAAGGAGTAGCCCACCGCCTGCCTTATTTCTTCGCGCCGCCAGGGGTCTTGAAGTACCTGAGGAATTCCGAATTCGGGTCGATCAGCAGCACATCGCTACGCGTCTTGAAGCTGTCTTTATAAGCCTCCAAGCTACGCGTGAATTTGTAGAACTCTGGATTCTTACCAAAAGCGTCAGAGTAGATGCGGGCCGCTTTGGCATCGCCATCGCCGCGGATCGCCTCAGCCTGCCGGTAGGCATCCGCCAAGATAACGATGCGTTGACGATCAGCGTCAGCACGGATCTTCTCGGACTCAGCAGCACCGGTCGAGCGCAACTCGTTAGCAACCCGGACGCGCTCCGATTTCATACGCTCATACACCGAGTTATTGATCTGCTCGACGTAATCAACACGCTTTAAACGAACATCCAGAATTTGCGCACCGATCTGCGTGGCCTCGGCGGCTACCTTGGCTCGTATGGCATCCATTACCTTGCCGCGCTCGCCGGAGATCACTTCACGCACGGTACGCTTGGTAATCTCTTCATTCAGCGAGGCCTTGACGATCTGCGCCATTCGGTCCTGCATTCGGCGCTCGTCTCCACCAAACGAGACAAAGTACAACTTCGGATCTGAGATACGCCATTTAACAAAGGCGTCGACCAGAATATTTTTCTTCTCTGCCGTAATAAAGCGATCTGGCTCCGGGGTGTCGAGCGTGAGGATGCGCTTTTCGAGGAACATCACATTTTGGAAAGGCGGCGGCAACTTGAAGTGCAGGCCGGGGTCTTTAACAACCTGCTTGACCTCACCCAACGCGAACACAATCGCGTACTGGCGCTGATCGACAACGAACAAGGTCGAGGACAAAATGGCCAGTGCAATCAGGCCCGCAATAACATAAGAGATCAGGCGACTCATCAGCGACTCTCCCGATCACGCAGGCTGCGCTCGCGGTTTCTATCAACTCTTCCCTCAGACAGGGGGGGCTCGTTACTTGCCGATGGCGGCGTGGCTGCAGTTGCGGGTGCCGTTACACCAGACGCTGCCTCAGCCGCCGTTTGCGCGATTAACTTATCTAGCGGCAGATAAATCATGCTGTTATTACTTTTTGTGTCGACCATGATCTTGGTCGTACTGGCAAAAATCTGCTGCATGGCTTCGATATAGAGTCGATCACGCATCACCGCCGGTGCGCGCTGATATTCCACCAACACTTTATTGAAGCGAGACGCCTCACCCTCTGCATTCGCTACCACACGCGCCCGGTAACCTTCGGATTCTTGCATCAAGCGCGAGGCCGCACCGCGCGCCTTGGGGACAACGTCATTTGCGTAGGCTTGGCCCTCGTTCTTCTGACGTTCACGGTCTTGTCCGGCCTTCACCGCATCGTCAAATGCCGCTTGCACTTGCTCCGGTGGCTGCACTGCCTGCATGGTGACATTGGCCACGAGCACGCCGGTGGCGTAGCGATCAAGAATCTGCTGCATCAGTGCACTGGTATCAAACGCAACTTTCTCGCGCCCCTCGTACAACACAAAATCCATCTTAGATTTACCAACCACTTCGCGGATCGCGGTCTCAGCGACCTGCTTGACTGTCTCTTCCTGATCGCGGTTATTGAACACCCAAGCCGAGGCATCCTTCAAACGGTACTGCACCGCGAATTGGATATCGATGATGTTCTCATCGTCGGTCAGCATCAGGGATTCGCGCGCGAGTTTGTTGCGGACATTGCTGCGGTAGCCGACTTCGACAGTACGAACCTGCGAAAGGTTGACGGTCTCTTGCGTCTGAATCGGGTAAGGCCAGCGCCAGTTAAAGCCAGGCTGTGCCGAATGACTGTACTTGCCGAAAGTCAGCACGATACCGGTTTGACCTTCTTGGACAATGAAGAACCCGCTGACCAACCAGAGAAAGAGAATGACCGCGCCGGCTACGCCAGCACTGATACCCGCGTTGCGCGCATCATCGCCATCGTTTGATGATCCACCACCGGCGCCACCGCCGCCTTTGCCGCGAAGCAAACGATTGATTCTTTGGTTGAACTCTCGCCAGAGCTGATCGAGGTCAGGCGGTCCATCATTCGGCCGACCGGTTTGACGTGGCTCTTTCCCATCTTCGTCCTGAGGACCACGCCCCCAACGGGGATCATTGAGGGAGAAGATAAGGCCGAGTTTTTTTCTTATTGATCCGAGCATGCCGTGGTGTTCTGCGGTCGGTGAGACTGCTGTGCAAAAGTGGCGATCGCGCTGCGCAGCAAGTCAATGCCCTCGCCGGTTCTCGCACTGACAAATACACGTCGAATTTTATCATATTCATCATATTCTAAGCGGGGCGCCTGCCCTGCGAGATCAATCTTGTTCCAGACGAGAATTTGGGGAATGTGATCAGCGCCAATCTCTGCAAGCACCTCGTTCACCTGGACGATCTGCTCATCGCGAACCGGGCTGGCCGCATCCACCACATGCAGCAGCAAATCGGCGTGAATCGTCTCCTCGAGCGTGGCGCGAAATGCTGCCACCAGCTGCGTTGGTAGCTCCCGGATAAAGCCAACCGTGTCCGACAGGACGATATTGCCTGCCTCGCCCAGATGCATCCGGCGCGAGGTCGTATCAAGCGTCGCGAACAACTGATCCGCAGCGTACACGCCGGCTTTCGTCATGTTGTTGAATAGCGTGGACTTGCCAGCGTTGGTATACCCCACCAGCGACACGGAAAATGTTGCGTTGCGCTCGCGCGCACGGCGCTGCGTGAGACGCTGACGCTGCAGCTTTCCTAATTTGGCGCGCAGCATCTTGACCCGCTCGCCGATCAGGCGTCGGTCGGTTTCCAACTGGGTTTCTCCGGGTCCCCGCAGACCGATCCCGCCTTTTTGACGCTCCAGGTGGGTCCAGCCTCTTACCAGCCGGGTGGCGAGATGTTGCAACTGAGCAAGCTCGACCTGAACCTTGCCCTCGTGACTTTGGGCGCGCTGGGCAAAGATATCGAGAATAAGGCTGGTGCGGTCGATCACGCGCGCTTTGAGGTGGCGCTCCAGATTACGCTGCTGGGCGGGTGACAAAGCATGATTGAAGATCACCAGCTCCGCACCGAGATCGGTCAAAGCCTCGGCAATTTCGTCGGCTTTGCCCGAACCGACGAATAAGGCCGCGTCCGGACTTGCGCGCCGACCGGTTACCGCCGCTACTGGCTCTGCGCCAGCAGATTTTGACAAGAGTCCAAGCTCCTCCAGGCTGGCAAGGAAATCACCTTTGCCAAAGTCAACGCCGACGAGGACAGCGCGCATCAGGTAGCCTCGGGCCAAAGGCCACGAGGCGAGAAGGGCTTACTCAGACTCGGACTCTGAAGAGGCTTGCTGGAGGTTAACGGCGCGCGCCGGAACAACCGTCGAGATTGCGTGCTTGTAAACCATTTGCGTGACTGTGTTGCGAAGCAACACAACGTACTGATCGAAGGACTCGATATGCCCCTGCAGCTTGATGCCGTTAACGAGATAAATAGAAACCGGCACGTGCTCTTTTCGCAAGGCGTTGAGGAATGGATCCTGCAGCAGTTGCCCTTTGTTGCTCATGGATGCTCCGTATTCTTATATGTTCAGGCGATTGTTATTACGTTTGACGGAGGTAAACGCCCCGATCACTAGCAACTCAGAATGTAATCGATTTTGCCACTTGCTGGCAAACGCCGTCGCGCAAAATCCTCGCTAATCCGCCTTAGAAAAGGGGTTTTTTCCAGAGCGAAACTCTATCCGTAGGGGGGTGCCGATAAGACCGAAACTTTCTCTGAAATGTTTCTCCAGATACCGCTTATAGCTCGCGTCGATCCCATCCAATGCGTTGCCATGCACAACAATGACCGGAGGGTTTTGCCCACCCTGATGTGCGTAGCGCAGTTTGGGCCGAACGGAGCCTTTGCGGCGCGGTTGCTGGTGCTCAACAGCTTGCTCCAGCGCACGGGTCAATTGAGGGGTAGGTAACTTCCTCATCGCTGCTTCATAAGCCGCGTTGATTGATTTCATCATTGGCGGGATGCCCGTACCCTTGATCGCAGAAATGAAATGCATCTTGGCAAATGACAGGAACGATAGCTTGCGCTCAATCTCTCGCTTGATATGCTCACGCGCATCCTGTTGCAGACCATCCCATTTATTCACACCAACCACAAGCGCGCGCCCCGCCTCCAAAACAAAACCAGCGATGTGTGCATCTTGCTCAGAGATGTCCTGCTGTGCATCGAGCAACAACAGAACAACATTCGTATCGGAAATCGACTTCAGTGTTTTGACCACCGAGAATTTCTCGATTGCTTCGAATACCTTACCCTTACGACGTATACCCGCAGTGTCGATCAAGGAATAGTGACGACCATCGCGCTCGAACGGAATCTCGATCGAATCACGCGTAGTACCTGGCATATCGAATGCAATCACGCGCTCTTCTCCGAGCAGCGCATTCACCATCGTTGACTTGCCAACATTGGGACGTCCCACGATCGCAATCCGAGTGCCACGATGAACAAGCTCGTCGACATCCTCCGCCTCATCGTCGATCAACTCATCGAGCGCTGCCTCCACCAGATCGGGAACACCATCACCGTGTGCAGCAGAAATAATGCAGGGATCACCAAGGCCCAGTTCATAAAAATCCGATGCGACGCTGGTGTATTGCATGCCCTCGGATTTATTGATGACCAGAATGACTTTACTCCCGGCCTTGCGCAGAAAATCATTGATGGTTTTGTCGTGCGGGGTCAGCCCTTGACGACCATCGACCATGAAAAAAACAATATCCGCTTCGGCGATGGCCTGCCGCGTTTGCTTTGCCATTTCGCGCAGGATGCCGTCTTTAGCGACAGGCTCAAAACCGCCGGTATCAATGACGAGGAACGGGCGTTTGCCCACCCGCCCCTCGCCGTAATGGCGATCGCGCGTGAGCCCGGGGAAATCAGCAACT
>JBIKUP010000116.1:0-5419 GCA_044347535.1 Burkholderiaceae bacterium | reverse complement strand
CCGGCGATGTGTGCGTAGATATCACTCGGTACGGTGATGCCCTGCATCTCGGGGCGGTACTGCGCATTACGAAACACTTGCTCGGCCGGCATGACGCCAGCACGCACAATATTTTGTTCGTGATAGATGTCGTGAATGAACAGATTGAGCGCTTGCACGCGCTGACGCAGCCCTTGTTGCAGGGTCTCCCATTCGGCAGCCGGGATGATGCGCGGGATGATGTCAAAAGGAATCAGCCGTTCAGTACCCGCTTCGCTGCCATAGACCGCGAAGGTGATACCAACCCGGCGGAACATCAGATCGGCTTCGACACGTTTACGAGCGACGATGTCAGCGGGCTGTTCGGATAGCCAGCGGTCAAAGCCCTGATAGTGCGCACGCGTTTTCGCGCCGCCTTCATCAAACATTTCGTTGAAAAACCCGGCCATGCCTGCCACATCCTGATCATGTATGGTCAGGCGGTGCTATCAAGAAATGTGCCAGTGGGTTTTATCAGGGCGCGCGCAACTGATCCACCAAGGCTAACTGTCGCTCACTCGGTGCCGGCGTTAGCAGGGTGACGATCACCATAGCGGTGAAGCCTGCGGGTACGCCGAAGACACCGGCCGATACCGAGGCAATGTGAAACCATTGATTGGCCGCACTGCCGCCAAACGCTGGACTGGTCTGCACCAAATAGATCACGCAGACAAAAAATCCGACCAACATGCCGGCGATTGCCCCTTGTTGGTTCGCGCGTTTCCAAAAAACGCCCAAAACTAGTGCGGGAAATAGTGTCGAGGCGGCCAGTGAGAATGCAGCGCTCACCATCGAGAGAATGTCGCCGGATCGGAACGAGGCGACATATGCGGCCAATAGCGCCACCAGCAGCAGCAGGAGCTTGGATGCTGTCACTCGTCGCTGCGCCGAGGCTCGCGGGTTGATCATCTTGAAATACGTGTCGTGCGAAAGTGCACTGGCAATCGTTAGCAGCAAGCCATCGGCGGTGGACAATGCTGCGGCCAAAGCACCAGCGGCAATCAACGCTGACATGACATACGGAAGACCCGCGATCTCCGGTGTTGCCAGCACGATCATGTCGCCATCGATCAGAATTTCAGCAAACTGCACCAAACCGTCAGCGTTGATGTCGGTAATGCTGATCATGGGCTTCTCGCGATCGATACTTGCCCAGTAGCTGACCCACGACGGTAGGTTCGCGAAGTCACTGCCCACCAGAGTGGTAGTGATCTCATATTTCACTAGCACCGCAAGCGCAGGGAGCGCGGTGTACAGCAACAAGATAAACGCCAACGCCCAGAAAACAGAACTGCGCGCATGCGATACCGATCGCGTGGTGGAAGATCGCACGAGTACATGCGGTAAGGCGGCAGTGCCGAGCATCAGGCAAAATACCAGTGCCAGAAAATTATTCCGTTGAACGTCAGACGCCGCCTGGGTACCGCCGGCAAAGGCTTGCGTATGTGGCTGTAGTGGCTGCGCGCGCACGATGGCGTTATCGCGTTGCCGTTCCCAAAGCCGGCGTGCAGCCTCTGGACTTTTCGGGTAATCGCTCAGCGCTCGATTGGCGGCTTTAATGTCGATCAGCGAGGCGTTACTGGTTTGTAGATCCTGCAATCGTCGTCGCGCTTCGGCACGACCGGCATCCCATGAACGCGGTAACGCCGCGATTTTTTCGTCAAAGGCTTGCGCCTGTTTCAAGTAGAGATCACGCACCTGCCGCTCGCTATCTTTCTCTGCGAGTGATTGCTCTTGTTTCGCAAGCCGCTCAAGTGCAGGGCCGTAGGCAATTTGGGGTAGCGGGATGCCGGTCTGCTTTAGCGCTAGCCAAGACACCGGGATCATGAAGGCGAGGATGATAATCACGTACTGTGCGATCTGAGTCAGCGTGATCGCGCGCATACCACCGAGGAAAGAACACACCAAGATACTGGCGAGCCCAAGGAAAATACCAACTGAAAAATCAATTCCGGTGAAGCGCGAAGTAATCAGTCCCACGCCGTAGATTTGTGCCACCACATAGGTGAATGAAATAATCAGCGTTGCGATCACCGCGATCGTTCGCACTGCGCCAGCGCCATCCACACCGGCGTAGCGTGCTGCAAGGTAGTCCGGTACCGTGTATTGCCCAAGTCGACGCAAGTAAGGCGCGATAAGCAAGGCAATCAGGCAGAAGCCGCCTGTCCAACCGAGGATATAAGCCAAGCCATCAAAACCGTGCAGATACAAGCCGCCTGCGAGCCCGATGAAACTCGCGGTTGAAATCCAATCGGCGGCAGTCGCCATGCCATTAAACACGGGTGGGATACGGCGCCCGGCGACAAAGTATTCGTCGACATCCGAGGTGCGACTGAGCACGCCGATCGCAGCGTACACCACGATGGTGGTGAATAGAAACAAATAGCCAAGCCAGAAGCGCGGAAAGCCTTCGAGCTCGAGAATAGCGAGTGAGCCCAGCAGCGCACAGAAGCCAGCAGCATAGAGCCAAAAATAACGTCGTAGCTGACGTGTAGGTGAATCAGCGCTCATCATGGCTTTCGCGATTTACGGCCGCATCCAGTCGCTGCATGATCCATGCGTACACGCCGACGATCGCGAGATACACCAAGGTCGCACCTTGCGAGGCAAAGTAATAATGCAGTGGCCAACCCCACAGAGATACCGTCGCGAACTGGCGCGCAAATGCCACCACGCTAATCGTGGTCAGCAGCCAAATCGCTAACAGGATTAGTGTGAGGGTGCGCGCACGCCGCCAATATTTTTCACGCGATACATTCATGCCGTGTCGGTCTGATCAGGGTCGCGCAGCAGTTTGAAGCTGATACGGAACAAGCAGCCGGGAAAGCGGGGATCTTGGCTACGTGGATTGCTGAAAATGTCGACCTCGGCATAATGCCGCTGCGCGATTTCACGCACAATCGCAAGACCTAGACCGCTACCTTCAGTGTCGCTGCCAAGAATTCGATAGAAGCGATCAAACACTAATTCACGCTCACCGGCCGTAATGCCAGGTCCGTTATCCTCGACTTCAATAATGGCAAGCGCACGCTCCTGATCTTCCCGCACGCGCACAGTGACGCTGCCTTGTTGTTGCGTATAGCGCAGCGCGTTGTCGATTAAATTGTTCAGTAGTTCTCGAAGCATGGTGGCGTTACCTGCCACGACCAGGCTGTCGTCATCAGCTTCAAAACCGAGATCAATATCGCGTGCCTGCGCCGCTGAAAACCAGTCTTGTACGGTGCCACGCGCTAGTTCGATTAACTCAAGCCGCAGCAGTGGTGTTGATTGCGGCGAATCATTTTCGGCACGGGCCAATGCCAGCAGCTGATTCACCAGACGTGTGGCAGATGCCGAGCTTTTTGCCATTTGCTCGAGTGAGCGCTGAATCTCGTCACGTCCGTCTTGCCGCAGGGCTAGCTCGGACTGCATGCGCATACCCGCCAGCGGTGTCTTCATCTGATGTGCAGCGTCGGCAATAAAACGTTTTTGCGATTGAATACTCTGCGCGAGACGTGACAGCATCTCATTCAAGGAGCGCACTAGCGGGGAGATTTCTTCCGGCACGCCGCGCGAATCAATCGGTGATAAATCGTTAGGGCGTCGTGCGCGAATACTTTCCTGCAGTGTCGTAAGCGGTGATAAGCCACGAGACAGTGCGAACCACAACAAGGCGATAGCCACCGGCAATATGATGAACTCCGGCAGGATCACGCCCTTGATAATCTGGTTAGCGAGTAGGCGTCGCTTCTCTGTGGTCTCGGCCATCTGTACCAATGCGTAGCGCGGCTTGCTGAATGCTTTTGCTTCGCGTTCGTTTGGCTGCAGATTGACGTAGGTATAGGCGATACGCACTTCGGCGTTGCGCATCTGTGCATCGCGCATCATCACCGTCCATGGCACCGGAGCTTCTTCGTCCTCTGGTAGTGGAAGGTCGCTATCGCCGGCCACCAGCTCACGCTTCGGGCCGCTGACCTGAAAGTACACATTGTCGACATCATCAGCGCGCAGCATGTCGCGCGCCGCAAACGGTAGTTGCGCGCTCAGCTCACCGTTCACTTCTTTCACCTGCTGCGCCAATACGGTCACGCGATCTTCCAGTGAGCGATCAAACGGCTCATTGGCAATGGATTTCGCGGCTAGATAGGTGACTCCGATCGAGAGCGGCCACACCAGTAGCAGCGGCATCAGCAACCAGTCGAGAATGTCACCAAACAGTGAGCGTGAGCTTGCCTTCTCCGGGGAAGGCTTGGAAGGTTTGGCGAGTGGCTGATTCGCCTGATCGGCTTGCACGATAGGACTCAGGCGTGACCGGCGTCGTTGGCTGCGATAGAAGCAGCATTGAATTTTTCAAGGCAGTAGCCGAGTCCGCGCACAGTAGCGATACGCACACCATCGACTTCAATTTTCTTGCGCAGGCGGTGCACGTAGACCTCGATCGCGTTATTACTGACCTCTTCACCCCACTCACACAAGTGGTCAACCAATTGCTCTTTCGAGACTAAACGACCGCTACGCTTGAGTAAAACTTCAAGCAAGCCGAGCTCGCGCGCGGAAAGATCGATCATCTGATCGTTGAGGTAAGCGATACGGCCCACCTGATCAAATGACAGCGGCCCATGTCGAATCACGGTCGGTCCGCCGCCGACACCGCGTCGCGTTAATGCTCTGACACGCGCCTCCAGCTCCGACAATGCAAATGGCTTGGCCATGTAGTCATCGGCGCCCAAATCGAGCCCTTTTACTCGCTGCTCGACAGAATCATTGGCGGTCAGGATCAACACCGGCAGCAGCGACTCACGCGCGCGCAAGCGGCGCAGCACCTCCAGCCCCGGCATTTTCGGCAGGTCAAGATCAAGAATTAGCAGATCGAAGTCTTGCGTCGACAGCACGCTGTCGGCCGCCTCGCCGTTGTTGACGCAATCGGTGACATAGCCGGACTGTCGCAAGGAGCGGGTCAGGCCGTCGGCAAGCACACTGTCATCTTCGGCAAGCAGGATGCGCATAGCGGTTTAAGAGTGTTTATTGGGGCGCCGGCGTCAATCGCCGGCTTGGTTCAGTCTATTGGGTTTGGAAGTTGCCAGCAACCAAGCAGAGGACTCCGAGCGTGTTGTACTTGCTAATTCAATAAGTCCGAAAAATCTGCTTGCGCTTTTTACTGGAGTTTTATACAGTACTGTCCAGTTTCCACCGCATTGAGAGAGCAAGCATGGATGACAAGAAATTAGGGAATACCGAGAAGGCCAAGGCACTAGGCGCAGCGCTCGCGCAGATCGAAAAGCAGTTCGGCAAAGGTTCGGTCATGCGTATGGACGGCGCGGTTGCCGAGGAAGTGCAGGTGGTATCCACCGGCTCGCTGGGCTTGGATGTTGCGCTTGGCGTCGGCGGCCTGCCGCGTGGTCGAGTGATCGAGATTTATGGC
>JBIKUP010000115.1:0-5439 GCA_044347535.1 Burkholderiaceae bacterium | reverse complement strand
CGGTCTGTTGGCGCGCGCGAATCGCGGCTTTTTGTACATTGATGAAGTCAACCTGCTTGAAGATCATCTGGTTGATTTGCTGATTGATGTGGCGGCTTCCGGTGAAAACCTAGTAGAGCGCGAAGGGCTATCGATTCGTCACCCGGCGCGTTTCGTGTTGGTGGGTAGTGGCAATCCGGAAGAGGGCGAGTTAAGACCGCAGTTGCTTGATCGCTTTGGTCTGGCCGTTGATGTGACGACGCCCACCGATTTGAAGCTGCGTATCGAGATCGTGAAGCGACGCGATGCCTTTGAACGCTCACCACAATCCTTCGTCGATGCATGGCAGAAGGAAGATGAAAAAATTCGCCGTCGTATCATCGCTGCGCGCAAACGCTTGCCGCAGGTTGAAGTACCCGATGAAGCATTGACCCGCGCAGCTCAGCTATGTATGAACCTCGGTACTGATGGACTGCGTGGTGAATTAGCGCTGGTGCGTGCAGCGCGTGCACTGGCAGCGATTGAAGGTGATCTTGAAGTCGGTGACGCGCACCTGCGTCGCATGGCGGCGCCTGCCTTGCGTCATCGATTACGCCGTAATCCGCTCGATGAATCGGGTAGCGGCACGCGCGTACATCGTGCGGTTGATGAAGTGTTCACGCAGACTGCCTGATGCTGGCACCCCTAGATCGGGAGCCTGACCCATCGGGAAGGGCGTGGGAACTCGCGATGCGGGTCGCGGTTCTGTTCGCGATTGATCCTGCTGGTTTGGGCGGTGTTCGCGTTCGCGCACATGCCGGCCCCGTGCGCGATGCCTGGCTGGCGATGTTGAAAGCCTTCATGGGTGAGCGCGCTTGGATTCGTGTGCCGCAATCGGTAACGGACGAGCGTTTACTCGGTGGGCTTGATTTGCCAGCGACCTTGTCGGCAGGTCGTCCGATATCGCAATCCGGTTTGCTAGCCACTGTCGATGGTGGTGTGCTGGTGCTGAGTATGGCCGAGCGCGTTTCGCGCGCGACGGCAGCGCGCATCACGCAAGCGATGGATAACGCGCAGGTGGTAGTCGAGCGCGATGGTATTCGCCAGCAAAGCAGCACACAGTTTGGGGTGGTGGCGCTCGATGAAGCGACCCCAGAAGATGATGGTTTGCCGGAGGCCTTGTGTGATCGTATGGCCTTCGATATCGATCTGCGTGCAATCTCGCCACGCTTTATTGATACCGACATGGCCTCGGCAGAAGAAATTACTGCTGCTCGTGAGCGCCTTGAAAAAATCGAGATGCCGGAAGCCATGATTGATGCCTTGTGCTCAGTCGCAATGGCCTTAGGGGTCAGTTCTTTACGCGCATGTTCGCTGGCGCTGAGTGCAGCGCGCGCCAGTGCAGCGTTTGATGATAACGACAGCTGCACCGATGATGATGCGCAGATCGCCGCCTCGTTAGTGTTGGCACCACGCGCAACGCAGTTGCCGCATGAGGATGACGATACCGAGGGCGATGACGCACAACCCGAACCGCAACAGTCTCCCGCAGAAAATGATTCACCGAGCCCGCTCTCGCAGCAGCAGGCCATGGAAGATCGTGTGCTGGATGCTGCGCAAGCAGCGATACCTCCTAACTTATTGGCAGCACTCATCTCAGGTATCAAGCCTGTACGCATGAGTGGTAAGTCGGGCGCATACAGCGACGCAGGCGCACATGGCCGACCGATTGGTTCACGCCGAGCCAACAATTTACGCGGACGACGACTGCACTTGGTAGATACCCTGCGCGCAGCAGCACCCTGGCAGCGATTACGGCGCGCATTAAGTGGCGAGGCAGTCGCGAAGGCGAGGGTGCTGGTTCGCGCGGAAGATTTTCATGTCACGCGGGTTCGTCAGCGTAGCGCCAGCGTGACTGTGTTCGTAGTCGATGCCTCAGGTTCATCTGCCATGCATCGATTGTCCGAGGTAAAAGGCGCGATCGAGATGCTGCTCGCTGAGTGCTATGTGCGACGTGATCAAGTTGCATTGGTTGCGTTTCGTGGTCGCTCTGCCGAATTGCTATTACCACCAACGCGATCGCTAACTGCAGCACGACGAAGGCTCTCTGGATTGCCGGGCGGTGGTGGCACGCCGTTGGCCAGCGCTTTGGAAGTCACCGCATCACTAGTCGATTCACTCGCACGGCGCGGCCAGTCCCCCTTGGTGGTGTTGCTGACCGATGGTCGTGCCAATGTGGCGCTCGACGGTAGCGGTGGTCGTGAACGGGCGCAACAAGAAGCCATGCAAACAGCGCAGCAACTGGCACAGGTACAAGTGCCGGTGCTGTTGATTGATACCTCACCCAAGCCGCAGCAAGAAGCGGCGACGCTGGCGCGCGCGATGCGTGCCCGTTATCTGCCCTTGCCGCACGCTGGCTCGGCGCAGTTGGCGCAGACTGTGCGGCTGGCAACAGGCACAGAGCCGCGCGCCTTTGGGTGATCGTTTGGACTGGCAGGTCGACGGGCTCGACTGGCCCAATCGCGCAAACAGTCGGTTCATCAGCGCCGCAGGGCTGTTGTGGCACGTGCAGGATTTTCCTGCTACCCGGCGCGATGCACCGGTAGTACTGCTGCTACATGGAACAGCCTCGGCCACACACTCATGGCGTGATGTTGCGCCACTTCTCTCACTGCATTGCAGAGTCATCGCGATAGACCTCCCCGGTCATGCATTCAGCGAGATGCCAATGCCTGCCTCGGGCCAATCACTCACCGGCATGGCGCAGCGCGTTGCTACTCTGATGCAGCAAATGCAGTGTTCGCCCACGATCGTAGTAGGTCATTCTGCGGGTGCAGCTGTTGCGGCGCGTATGGTGCTCGATGGCAGTGTGCGACCCGCGGCACTGGTCAGTTTGAACGGCGCGTTCATTGGGTTCGGTGGCATGGCAGGGGCGATTTTTTCGCCGCTGGCACGCTTGATGGCTACTGGTTCATTGACCGCGAAATTTTTTGCCTGGCAAGCGAATGATCCGGTTGTGATTCAACGCCTGATGCGCAGCACAGGTTCAGTCATCGACGCGACTGGCATGCGCTTGTACCAGCGCTTGATGCAGAGCCCGGGTCATGTGCGCTCTGCATTGGCGATGATGGCGCACTGGGATCTCGATAAGCTGGAGCCCGACCTACCCAAGCTATCGCTACCGGTATGGCTAGTCGCGGCTGAAAATGATTTAACGGTTCCTCCGCAACAGGCAGCGCTGGTCGCCAAGCGGCTACCTCAAGCCAAGCGTGTCCTCTGGCCTATGCTTGGCCACTTGGCGCATGAAGAAAGCCCACGCCAGTGCGTGGACTTGTTGGTTGAGGTGATGCAAACCGTGGGGGCGGCATGAAAACCGAAGTGGCAGCCTTGCTGGCCGAAATGCTGTTGTTCGGACTGGTGCCGATTGCCTTTGGTATTTGGCAGATCCGTGAGGTGAACAAAGAGCGCCGCAAGCGACAGCAGGAGCGCGAGCAGCAGGCCCATCAGCAGGCCCACCATACCGATCCTAGCGACCCTACCGACTGAGGTGGGGGCTTTTTCAATCTGCCAATCGAATTCCGGCGCCTGAGGCGACGCGCCAGCCGTCTGATCAGACCGGCGGCTGACAGAGAAAACTGTCAATAAAACTTGACATATTGATGTGACGCAAATAACTTACACCCATGGCCAGAACCGGCCTGTCACTACGGAGACGCCATGGAGAACACGGAACGGATTGAGGCAGCATTAGAGGCTGCGCTCGCCCTTCAGCAGGGCCCCGAGGGTCCGCCGCTTTTGGCGGCTGCGATGCGGGATGCTGTGTTTCCCGGTGGCGCTCGTATCCGTCCGCACCTGACACTCGCGGTGGCACAGGCTTGTGGCGCCGAAGATTTGACCCTGGCCGCTGCTGGTGGTGCTGCCATCGAGTTGATGCACTGCGCCTCGCTGGTTCATGACGATCTTCCTTGTTTCGATAACGCGCTGACGCGGCGCGGCCGTCCGTCGGTGTTCGCTGCGCATGGCGAGCGACTGGCGGTACTGGCGGGTGATGCGCTGATCGTGGCGGCGTTCCAGTCGCTGGCGCATGCTGGCGCGGTCCAGCCGCAGCGGCTGATTCCAATGATTTCAACACTGTCGGTGGCAGTAGGGGCGCCCTCCGGCATCATCGCGGGCCAGGCTTGGGAGTGCGAGCCTCGCGTTTCGTTAACCGAGTATCAGCGTGCCAAGACGGGTGCGCTATTCGTTGCCGCTACCGCTTCCGGTGCGCAGGCCGCAGGTACTGACGCCAACCCCTGGCGCGCGCTTGGCGAGTTGCTGGGCGAGGCGTATCAGGTGGCGGATGATATTCGTGATGTCGCTTGCGATTCCGAGATGCTAGGTAAGCCAGCCGGGCAAGACGCGACGCACGGTCGTCCCAGTTCTGCCGGTGAATTAGGTTTGACCGGCGCAGTTCAGTTATTTGATCAGTTGATTGCTCACGCCAGCGCCTCAATACCGGCCTGCCGTGGGTCGGCGCAGTTGCGCACGTTATTGCGTATGGAGGCCAAGCGGCTAGTGCCAAATGACCTCGTGCGCAAGTTCGCGCCTAGCGTCACTCGCGTTGTCGCTTAAATGGCGGCAGCTACGCTCTCTTTCACAGACCGGTTACTCGCGCTACGCGACCGGTTGTACGCGAGCGCCGCGTTTCATCGTGCGGCCTCATCGTTTCCACTGACCCGACCTTTCGCGCGTCGACGTACGCGTGAAGTATTCGATTTAGTCGCTGGTTTCGTCTACTCGCAGGTGCTATCAGCCTGCGTCAAGCTAGATCTGTTTCGCAAGCTCTCGCAAGGTCCGATGACACTGACGCAGTTGGCGCTGCACTGTCAGATGAGCGCTGAGGCGACCGACCGTTTGCTCGCTGCCGCCATCTCGCTGCGACTGATCGAATCGCGCGGCACGGACGAACGCGGACAAGCACGCTATGGCTTGGGGGTGCTCGGTGCGCCGCTGGTCGAGAATGAAGGTGTGCTGGCGATGATTCGCCATCACGACACCCTGTATTCAGATTTGGCTGATCCGGTGGCCTTGCTGCGTGGGCAGGGGCCAGCGCCTGCGCTGTCCGGTTTCTACCCCTACACCGCGGATGACGCGCCTGCGCATGCGGGTGAACTCGCCCCAGACCATGTCGGCAATTACTCGCAGCTGATGGCGGCATCGCAGCCGTTGGTGGCCGCTGAAATCCTCGACGCTTATTCATTCGACCGCCATCACCGCCTGCTGGATGTGGGGGGTGGTGAGGGCCGTTTCTTGTGCAGTGTCGGCGCACGCGCACCGCATTTGCAGCTAACCCTATTTGATCTGCCAGCGGTCGCTGAGCGCGCTAAATCCCGATTTGCCACCGCCGGTTTGGCGCAGCGCGCGAACGCGATTGGCGGCAATTTCCTGTCCGATCCGCTACCGACTGGCTTCGACATCGTTAGCTTGGTGCGGGTGATTCAT
>JBIKUP010000114.1:0-5468 GCA_044347535.1 Burkholderiaceae bacterium | reverse complement strand
TACGGCGGACAATGATAACGGGTGTTGAAATACCTAACTCATTCAACATTTCGGAAATGGAAATAGTTGCAGGCTGAGCTTACGTGCGCGTGCAACTTGCTGCCACTGCGTTGGGCTTACGCATGCACGCATTGTCGCAGGCCTTGCAGGAATACCCCGACCAGATAAAAAACTATAATGTAATTCACTAGCTTTTGGCAGGTCAGATTGGCAGCGACACGATGCAAATGTGGACGCGCTTGAGCCTTGCACAAGCTTCAGCCCCTTCACCGCGCAGAGGGTTACAAGCGTATTTGGAAAAAGCCTGATGCTCTCGCTTGCTTGCGAGCATAAGGAAGCTATCTCTCAACACGGTGATTCCATAATGAGGATTATAAAAAAAGTTTTGTTCGGAATCGCTCTAATGATGCTATTCACATCGTCTAACGCGGAATGGACACTGACAGCGACCTCAGGCGTTCTGGATGCTTACGTTGATTTCAAAGATGTCGTCTTGGAAGGAAACTACGCGAAGTCAAAAAGGTTGGTTGACTATCGTAAAGAACAAAAAACAGAAAAGGGTGATGGTTATTGGTCAAGTATTTCCATATTCACCTACGACTGTATAAAAAAGCTTCAGCAAGTTGATAGAGTACGATTCACAGGACGCATGGGAAGTGGTATGCCTATCGACGAATCAGTCTTTACTAGCGAATGGGAAAAAGTGGTCGCGGGTACGCCCAATGATAACTATATGGCTCGAGCGTGTGCGGGCGGAGATTAGGGTTCAGGCTGGCTTAAGCAGATTACTGACGGTAATTTTCCAGAGATGCTAAGCCGATGGCTTTAAATTAAACCGGCTATTGGCCATGAATTCCGGGGCGGTTCAACTATTAAAGCTTTTGTTGGATTGGTTTTGCGCAGTGCCCAAACCATGCCGACAAGTCAGTTTCTGATAAAGACCCCTCTGCTAGCGACATGAAGGTTTTATACAAATCTTCCGCCGTACAGGTTAGTTCCCACTGGTTCAGCTTGAGGAATAGCAAACTGATGACGAGTGCAGTTCGCTTGTTACCGTCGACGAATGGATGATTTCTCGCGATACCGTAGGCGTAGGCGGCAGCTAGTCCGGGGATGCTAGCTTTCTCCTTATCGTAGGAGAAGATATTCTTGGGTTTGGCGATTGCAGAGTCTAGCAGTCCTGGATCCCTCAGGCCGCTACCACCCCCATGTTCTGCGATCTGGCGATTGTGTATCGCAAGCACCGCCTCGGGCATGATCCATACAGGTTCTATTGGCATTTATTGCGCGAGCTTGCGAAGAACGTCCCGGTTTTCGCGCATCACTTCTTCAGCGGCTTCCATTTGCGCGGCGAAATCTGGTCGGTAAGCTGTCAGTTCGATGCCTTCGGGCGTTTCCAAAACGTAAAGCGTGTCACCCTTATCGACCCTCAACTTACTAAGGATTTCCTTGGGCAAGATGACTCCGACGGAGTTACCCACGGCGGTAAGCTTCAAAGAATTGATCACGAATGCCTCCTTTGGTCAGAAACCAATGTTATAACTAAAATTATAACGTCGTCAACCTTGATGCTTTGCCCGGCCGCAAGGCATCTCCAGTAAAGCATGGCGTCAGCTTTGCTCATGCCGAGCAGGCTTTACGTGACGAGTTCGCGGCCACGATCCGAGACCCAGATCATCATGATGAGCAACTTTTTTACGCTGGGCAGGGACGCAATTGGGCGAATACTTGTGGTGTGTCACACGCAGCGCGGAGAGCGGACGCGATTGATATCTGCTCGCAAAGCAAGTCCTAACGAGATAAGGAACTACTATGGATAAAGAATAGATTTCAGTAAAGGTAAGCGCGGTGCAATGATCGCATCTCCTGGTACGAGACGTATCACGATCATGCTTGACGATGGTGTAATTTACTCATTTAAGAGCAAAGCCGAAAGCTCGGGTCGCGGTTACCAAACCATGATGAATGAAGCTTTACGACAAGCACTGGACCCTGAGTCGGCGCCGGTAACTCTGCGTGGACGTCGAAAAGTACTTGATGAGCGTTTGTCTGTTTGATTGAAACCGGCAACGCTTGAATAGCGTTGCCGTCTCCATTTGAGATACTTGCAAGTGAAGTGCCACAATGACACCCCAAAAACAAAAAAGCACCATCTTGTGAATGGCGCTTTTTGTTTTATCTGGTAGGTCGTGCAGGACTTGAACCTGCGACCAACGGATTAAAAGTCCGCTGCTCTACCAACTGAGCTAACGACCCGAAGCCCGCAATTATACTAAGTCACAAAAACTTTTGTCAATCAGGGTCTTATCGCTTTTATATGTTCGCGATATCCCATATTGCATTTGAAGGGCTTGAGTAAGCAATCATGCATCGCCCGCCCTGCCAATTCCTCATTTAAGCTCAGCCAATCGCTCTTTGCCGGCTTTTGCGGCTGAACTCGCGGGAAAGCGCTTAATCAAGTTAGTGAGTGTTTGTCGAGCCGCTGCTTTATCTTTCATGTCGGTTTGGCATTCAGCCAGACTGAGCATGGCATCTGGCGCGCGCTGACTATTGGTGAAGCGAGTGACTACCGTTTGAAACGCCGGTATCGCGGAGACGCAGTCTTGCAGGGCGTAGTGGCTAGAGCCTAGCCAGAAATAGGCTTGCGCCAAGTTGCTTGAATCCGGAAAACGCTTCAGGAAGTCGGTAAAACCTTGCGCCGCTGCTCGGTAGTTTTGCGACTTGAACTGACCCAGTGCCACATCATAGGTTTTTTGCTCTGGCAGTCGCTCATCAGCGGTCGGCGCTGCGCTTTCGGAGGTTGAATCCGTCGACTTGCCGAGCGCAGCGGGCTTGCTCTCCACAGCCGACTGCTTGTTCTCCAGTGCCTGCTGTCGACCTTCAACGGCAGCATATTTCTGGTCAAGCGCATTGATGCGCTGATCTAGGTCGGTGTAGAAATCTTTTTGGCGGCGTTGAGTATTGGCGATGTCGTTGGAGACCACCTCGAGTTGACCACGCAAGCCAGCGAGGTCTTGCCGTAGCTTGTCAATTTCTTCACTAAGCCTCAGCAGTGCCTTGGTATCCGCTTTGCTATCGATACGTCCGCCAAGCGGTTGAAGTTTGGCATCGACGTCTTTTTGCAGGGTATCGAGCTTTGCGTCAATACGGCTTGAGAGCTCATTGACTTGCTTGCGCAGATCGAGCAACGAGCGGCGCGCATCAGTATCCTCGAACAGCGCGTGTGCGCTGATCGGCATCAAAATAAAAAGCGCCGCCATGGCGGCGGCGCGTAGTTTCAGCAAAGAAGCATTCATCGATCAGATCAATAAGCGATATCGGCGCGGCGATTTTCTGCCCAGGCAGCTTCGTCGCTACCTGTCGATTTGGGTTTCTCTTTACCGAAAGAGACTGCTTCCAATTGTGAATCGCGAGCACCGGCCAATGCCATTGCACGTCGAACTGCCTCGGCGCGTTTCTGGCCCAGTGCGAGGTTGTACTCGCTGCCGCCGCGCTCATCGGTATTGCCCTGGATAGTGACTTTCCGATCCGGGTTTGCAGCCAGGAATTTTCCATGCGCTTCGACCAGAGCGCGGTACTCTTCTTTCACCGTGTACTGGTCGTAGTCGAAGTAAACGCTGCGTTTGTAAAGAATATTGGAGGGATCATTCAGCGGGTCGACAGCTGCTGCGCTCGTTGCACTGCTGTCGCCACCGGATTTCGTGGCGCCCGATGCAGACGAAGGTGCAGATGCAGATGCAGGTGCTGGTGCGGAGGTGTTGCGGTCTTCTACTGGCGCTGCTTTGTCGTTCAGCTTGACCGTCGAACATGCCCCTAGCAAAGCAAAGGCAATAATACTAATGAGTGTTTGTGCGCCTTTCATGGCTTTCTCTCCCTTTTCAGTTAAGCAAAACTTTTGTTCACTACTTCGTAAACGGTCCCCAGGCCGGTTCGCGAATCGTCGAGGCCTTGGCGTTCAGGGTGTAGCGTGCGCTACCGTCCACAGCTACCACTGACAAGTTGGCGCGTCCTCCCGATTTGCTCGCGTACATGATGTACCGGCTGTTCGGTGCAAAACTCGGCGATTCATCGCTTGGCCCATCAGAAAGGCGTAATTCCTGCCCATTTGCTAATTCGAGAACGTAGACTTGAAACCGGCCGTCGCGACGCGAAATGTAGCTCAAAAGCTTGCCATCGGGCGATACCGCGGGGCTTATGTTGTAGCTGCCATTGAAGGTGACGCGGCGTACATCGCCGCCGGATGGGTTCATGCGGTAGATTTGTGGTGAACCACTACGGTCGCTGGTGAAATAAATGACCTCGCCATCGGGAGCAAAGCAGGGCTCGGTGTCAATGGCATTGCTGGTCAAGATACGACGCAGGTCTGTACCATCGGCATTGACCATGTGGATTTGCGTTAATCCATCGCGGGCCAAGGCGATGGCCAAGCGACGACCATCGGGTGACCAAGCCGGCGCAGAATTGCTACCCTTGAAGTTGGCGACTGCGACGCGCTGGCGGGTGGCAAGCTCTTGCACGAACACCACCGGCTTTTTAGGGCCAAATGAGACATAGGCAATTTTGCTGCCGTCAGGCGACCAGGCCGGCGAGATAACCGGCTCTGAATCGCGAAATGCCGCAAACGCGTTCTCGCCATCCGAGTCGGCGATTTCGAGGCGGTACTCGTTTCCGCTGCGGGCAACATACGCAATACGGGTGGCAAACGGACCGCGGATACCGGTCATCTTTTCGAATACATCATCGGCCACTCGATGCGCGGCAAGCCGAATAAACTGCGGGTTGACCTTCAGGCCCGAGGTGGTCAGCGCGGCTCCTTTCGCGGTGTCGTGCAAACGGTAGCGAATCTCGACGCGACCATCGGCACGGTTCAGACTACCGCCGAGCAAAGCATCAGCGCCTTTGGATTTCCAGAAACTGTCGTCGATGGCGCCTGTCTCGCTGGTCAGGTCATTCGATGGGATCACACGAAATAAACCGCTACGCTGCAAATCGGCTGCGACAATCGCTGTGATCTGGTTCTCACCAGCGGGGTCATCCCAGAACTGACCGATGGCAATTGGAATCTGATTGGCACCAACGCCAGCGATTTCGACGCGAAGCTGCGCCAGCGCGGTACCGATCGGGCAAAGCCCGCCCAGCAGACTGGTAGCACCGATGGTTTTTAGGAAAAGTCTTTTCTTGGGCGAAGCCATCATTAATTTTCTTTCAGGCGCTGTCGGACTGTCATCGACGTTGGTATCTTGCCGGTTTCAGGGTCGCGCTCGAAAGGAGCAGTAGAGTACACAGCGCGTTTGACCGCTTCATCAAACGCTGGGTAGCCTGATTCATGCAATATTTTAATGTTTTTCACGCTGCCGTCCGGTAAAAGTTCGAGTTCGTATTCGAACGTCGGGTTACCGGGAATTGCATCTGAGGCGAGGAAGCGTGTGTTGCGTTTGATCCGAGCCGCAATTTTCGCGGCGTAGCTA
>JBIKUP010000113.1:0-5483 GCA_044347535.1 Burkholderiaceae bacterium | reverse complement strand
ATTGGTCTGTGAAGGCCGGATCTGCATTGTGGCTCCTCGTCGGGGCTGGTATTGTTTTTGCACTACCGGGCTCAGCTGTCGGAAATTTGCACAACCGGCGCCCGCTATAACCTGAATCTAGCAAGGCTCGTTCCAGTTATTGAATCGGCTACAGAATGAAGATGACACCCAATTTCACCCAAAACGCTGCAGTTTCGCTGCTTTTAGCGGCTGTTAGCGCGCAAGCGGCAACACCGCTGGAACAGATGAATGCTGCGCTGACGGAATGGGTCGGTGTACAGAATGGCGTACCTGCCTCCAGCGTCACCGTCGTGCCGCCGGATGCGCGTGTCGCGGTGCAGCC
This sequence comes from Burkholderiaceae bacterium, assembly GCA_044347535.1. GTDB lineage: Bacteria > Pseudomonadota > Gammaproteobacteria > Burkholderiales > Burkholderiaceae_D > Pernthalerella. The sequence continues at coordinate 5,140 of JBIKUP010000113.1, read as the reverse complement.
CTGCGCCAGCAGTTATGTATTTGACTACCCTTTCGTTAGCCGCGACAGCGTGCGGGTCCGCTGTACCAAGCCAAATTGGCAACTTTTCATGAAAGTTGGGCTGGTTTCGGGTTCGGCGCCTTCCTCATCGGCGCCATCTTCACCGGTACCCGCCGCAACGGCGACTTCAGCCAAGGCTGCGCCAGCGCCGGAATTCCGACAGGTGGTGGTGGCGGCCACCAACTTACCCGCGGGACAGGTATTACAGCGAGACTCGCTCAAGCTGGACCGCATGGAGGCCGACAAGGTAAGTAAGGCCCACTATGTGGAAAACCAGGGTTTGGAAGGTCAGGAATTGCTGCGCGCCGTGCGCGCCGGCGAGCCCATCCGAGTCTCGGACCTGCGCCCGGCCACCCTGATCAAGCGCGGTGAAATGGTCTTGATGACCGTTGGCACCCCTGCTACCTTCGAGATATCGGTCAAGGCCGAGGCAATGCAGGATGGTCGTGCCGGTGAACAGATCAAGCTGAAGAATACCGAGTCGGGCCGGACGTTGTCGGGGGTTGTCACCGGCAAAGGCACGGCCAAAGGCTTGTGATGCTAAATAGAGAACAAAAAATTTCTTTCCGGGGCGCTAAAGTTCTTTCAAGTGCGTCCGATACTTGTTGTGACAGGAGTAAAAGGCCTCTGGCCGAAAGCGAGAAAACACTATGAGCAACCCAATTTCCAGTATTTTTAGCGGCAGCCCCACGCTAGACAAGGCGACGCTGGACAAAACCAAGCGCAAGGTTCTGGATCGTCCGTTCGACGGGCAGTCCGATCCGGCAAAGGCAGCGCAAGCCAAAGTCGCCGCAGCACGCGGCGATGAATTGTTGCTGTCGCCGATTGCCAAGCAAGCGATGGCCGAGCCAGCGTTCGACCGCAACAAAGTCGAAGCGATCAAGCAAGCGATCCAGGATGGTAGTTACCCTGTGAACGCGCGCCGCATCGCCGAGAGTTTTGCGGCGATGGAAAAGCTGATCGACTGATCTGCTGCCGATGATGAACGCATCACCCCTCTCCGCCGCACCTGCGTCGGGCGCTGATCTTGCGTCCGCGATGGCCTATGGCAATGCCCTGCATGGCCTGCTAGAGAAGGAATTCGACGCACTCAAGGCGCAGGAACTCGACCGTTTTGAGTCGCTGCAACCAGAAAAAATGCAGATTTTCGAGGTGCTGGCCCAGCTAATACCCCGCGAAGAACCCGAACAGACGTTCGAACGGCCAGAGTGGCAGGGCTTTCGCGAGCTGATTGCCGACTGCCGTGATCTGCACCGTCGTAATGAAGTCCTTATGAGCCGCAAGCTGGATGCGATTCGTGGCGCGCTCCATACCCTGCGCGGCGCCGATCCGACCGCCCCGGTCGAGGTCTATGACCGTCTCGGCCGTATGTCGCGCATGCGCGGCGGCCGCGGCTACGAAGAGGTTTGAGCATTCCACAGCATTGCTACATGGGGAAGTAGAACCTGACCCGTTAGGTCGATGGCAAGGCGGCAGCACCGCAGACAGTACGAGATGTACGGCAAGGGCTGCCAACGCAGCGAGCGGCCTCACGGACAGGTTCTACGATTTCTCGTCGCCCGGTTTCATACCTCGTAGCCAATAAGCCCACGACAGCACCACCGCCACTGCGACATACAGGTCGCGCGGTATTTCCTGCTCCAGATCCAGCCGCGACAAGGCGGCTACCAGCTCCCGATCTTCGGTGATGTAAATCCCCTGCCGCTTGGCCTCGGCGATGATGGCCTCGGCCAGCTCGTCACGACCCTTGGCGGTCACCACTGGCGCAGCGCGGGTGCCATAGGCCAGCGCGACCGCTTCCCTGCTGCGAAGTCCCCGGGGCTTCATGCGCTCACATCCAACATCGCGCCCGGCGGCGCCCAGCTGTCGGGCAAGCTCGGTCTGGCGGAATGGAAAATATTGAACGAGTCCATGGTGAGCCCTGCCAATGACAAGCGCTCGGAGAGCGCATTGCTGTGGCGCTTGGCTAGCCGCACCACCGATTCCTTCATGGCCCACATCATCAGGTCGACATGCGCCGCTTCGGTCACCGAGGTCTTTAGCCAGATCTCGCCCAGCTCTTCGTTTTCAGTATGGATGTCGACCGAGAACGGGGTTCTCTGCTGACCGGGACGACGCGGTGGGCGGAAGAACTTGATCTCGACTGGATTGGCGTCGACGAAGGGCAGCACCATGGAAAACGCCAGTTCCCCGCGGCCCTGCGCGGCGAGTGAATCTACCTGGGCTGATTCAATGTCGTCCACCGCGCGTCGCAACTGCTCAGATTTGGCGGGCTCTTTCTCGGCCAAGGAACGTATCAATTTACGCAGCAGACTTTTGCTATCGGGCGATGGTGGTGCTTGTCCGCGCCCGAGCAAAGCCTCCATCCAAAAGCCGGATGACAGCACCGCGCCTTGCAAGGCGCCCGGGGTCAGACCGCGCATCGACAGCTGCATGCTCTGAAACAAAGAGGTCAACGCCGGGTCACTAGCTGCCTGCAAAAAACCGCTCATCACCCCAGGTTGAAACACGCTCAGTAAGGTGGGCGAGGTTGGCGGGCGTAGCGAAAGCGCCGCCAGTCGAGAAATACCGCTATCAGCCGCCGCGGCAGTCAGCGCCGGTGGCGCAGCCTGCGCTGAGCCAGGACCTCCGCGACCATCCACTGCACGCAGGGTCCAGCCGCCGGCACCACGATTGGCTCGCAGCCACAGCTGTTCACCCGGCCGAAAACGCAGACCGGGCGGCAAGTCGATCACCTGCCCGTTGTAGAGGAGCTTGAGGGTTTCGCCGCGCATCTCGATCGCAGCCTGAATGATTTGGCCGTCGCGCAGACCGAGTTGCTGAGCAATCGGGAGCAGTAGCGTGATGGCGCGACCGTCCAGATAAAACGGATTCAGACGGCCTGGTAGGGCCGTCTGCTCGGTGCCTTGGAGCGGGTTCACGGCAAGCTCGCCGCTTTACCCCCTTAAGGGAAGCGAACCCACTTTTTCTTTTCTTCCGATGACACCTCGGGAGTCGGGCCGTTGTAAGCGACGTTAGGCGCTTGGCGCGGTATCGCGATCGTTGGGTTGAGATCGCTGGCGGTTGGCGCAACCGTTGGCGCTACCACCGGTGCTGCACGATGTAATTCGGCCGCTTTGATTTGCTTGAGCTCAGCCTGTGGCGCGGGATCGCCGAGCACCACCTGACGCATGACGGCAGCACCCGGTACGTTCAGGGTAGAACCTGCCTTCAGCTTCATTGCTTTGACCTCGCCCAGTAGCTGCGGATTGGCGCGTGCAAACGCCTCACGCATCACTTCCATCGAGAACGGGCTATTGGGCATGGTCTTCTTGATCACTTTGTCGAGGTTATCGCCCGACTTGACCTGATAAGCACCCGTAGGACCCGCACCCTGCAGGGATTCACGGGCAACCGTGGCCATTGCCGGGTCAGTCACAGGCTTAGGTGCGGCAGCGACTGGTTTACGCTTTTTCGGTGCTGGCTTGACGGGTGCCGCAGCGTGCTTGTCAGCACCTTTGTCAGCGCCATGATCGGCATGCTTGTCGGCGCTCTTGTCCGCGCCGTGCTTATCCGCACCGTGCTTGTCGGCTGCCTTGTCGGCCACCTTGTCAGCTGGCTTGTCTGCTGGCTTGTCTGCCGGCTTGGCTGCGGCTTCCTCGAATTTCTTCGGTTCACCTTTAGGCGCGAAGGCTTTCGGGCTTGCGTTTTTTGGGTATGGCTTGGAAGGCAGATCAGGCTCGGCCGGTGCTTCGGCCTTGGGCGGCTCTTTACCGTCCTTGCCGTCTTTCTTGGCCTCGTCTTTTTTCTCGTCCTTCTTGGCCTCGTCCTTTTTTTCCTCTTTCTTGGCTTCTTCCTTCGGAGGATCAGCGGCGAATACATTGCCGCCGAAGAGCAGCACTAAGGCAGCAATCAGGAGTTGTCGTTGAGCGATTTTCATTGTTCTCTCCGCTATTTCTATCAGAAGGGTGTCGCGACCCAGTCGCCGGATTTACCTGCGCTCGCCGGTCCGGCCAGCTTGCGCACAACGGCGCGGTCATTGGCAACTGCCACCACCTCGACCAGCGCCAGGTGCTGACCGCTATCGGGTTCGAGGATACGTGCCGGCAGCTGCTCGCGATTCATCAATAAGAGCTGGTCACCGACCGATAGACCGGCCACCTGACCTGCGTTAATCACCCAACCTTGCTTGGCTTCTTGCATCACATTGAAGCTTTGCGGGCGGCAGCCAAAGTCGCCGTCCAGTTTTTGCTGCCAGCGCGCGACCACTTTGTCGAGCTCGGTTAGCAAGCCAATCGGCAAGGGCTGCGAGTTGTGCATTAGCTTCTGCTCTGGGAAGAACAGCGGTACCGCGTCCTGCCAGAGAATTCTTTGATTCAAGCGCTCGATGACGGAGAGGCGCAGCACGAACGGAATCGGCGCACGTTTAGCGGGCTCGTCATTCCAGTAATCCTTAACCGCCTTGATCGTCTCGGCAGCACGCTGCTCTCGGCTGCTCGGTGGACGGACAGGCTCAATACCCAATGCACCGGCAGGTAGGACCTCGATCACCATTTGGTAGGGGGTGATCTCGGGGACATAGCCGAGCAACTGACGATCATAGGCAGAGACTGGCACGCGGGCGGTTGGCGCTAAAGACCAACGTCGACTGCCCATTGCCTTGGCCGCAAATCGTGCGCGCGCTTGTTGCATGAAGGGTTGCCAAAACGCCTGATCGGCGCCGCTGGCTTCAATACCCATACCGATATCCAACGTCGCTTCGCGGCGGTACCGCTGCTGGTTGGCACGGCACACTTCTTCGTCCGGCATCACACCTTTGCCCTCGGCAATGATGGCTGCTGACACACCCTCTTCCACCGTCAGGTAATTCAGCACGCGTACATTGCGTACTTTCATCTCCGAGGTGATGCGGGTGTTCTCATGCATCTTGCCGGTGCTGTCGATCCAGGCCGCATTGCGTACCCGGGTCTGGCCTTCCATGGCTGCGCTGATCAGCGCATGCTGGAGGGCCTCGAGACGCTTCTTCGGCTCGGTGGGCAGGACGCTGTCTGCGGGCCAGGCGGTGGTGACCGCCCCGGCCAGAGGCAGCGCTATCAGCATCGAGAGCAGGCGCGGGCGCATG
>JBIKUP010000112.1:0-5494 GCA_044347535.1 Burkholderiaceae bacterium | reverse complement strand
GACAGGTAGTTTTATTTACCTTCTGCGTGAGATTTGGCTTGCCACTGAATTTATGAACGCCCAGCAGAGCGCTCGTCTTTTTAATAAGCGGCGATAGCGTTAATGTGATTAATCAGGCGCAGCACCGTGCGCCTGATACCTTGTTTGTCTGCTGGCTTAAAGCGAGTTGATTAAGTCGCAGCTTGCCTTGAACAGCGGATGGCTTTCATCCCCAAAGCAATCACAGATCGTGAAGTGGTTCTCTTGATGCAGCGGTACTTCGCGCTCGAATCCGTGACGCCATTGCGATGCGATCAGCGCAGTCTGCCGTTTGAACTCATCCGATTCAAGATCGCCGACTGCAGTAATGAAGGGTGCCGAGTTTGGCTGCGGCATCCATGCGGGTGATAGGCGCAGCGCGCTTGATTTATCCAGCTTCAAATCAGTGTTAATGAATTCAGCATGGCGAACCGGCTCGAGATCATAAAGTCCCGACATCAAGACGCCAGCCTTGATTAAATCACTCGGCAAGTCCGAGCCGAATACCGACCAGTGTGCAGCCATCATCATCGCGGCCAAATGGCCACCCGCTGAATGTCCGGCGATAACGATACGGTTACGGTCAAAATCCAGACGCGCTGAACGGCGATACAGCCAAGCTAAAGCACGTAATTGCTGGCGAGTGATCTCTTCGACGGAGGCGTGGGGCGACAGCGTGTAATTGGTCAACGCGACGTTGAAACCAGCACGCCGATACGCCGGAACAATAAATGTGAAATCGGATTTATCCAGCGAGCGCCAATAACCACCATGGATGAACACCAGCAGCGGTGCGCCGGCTTGCTCGGCCGGGAAAAAATCCAGCTGCTCCATGGGAGCGCTACCAAATGCCAGATCAAGTAAACCAGCTTCCGACTGTCTCACCTTGGCGGATTCTGCTTGCCAGCGGCCGATAATTTCCGGGTGATCCGGCACAGCGGCACGCGCATTCAGTTGCTCTGTGTAGTAAGCCGCTGAGCCAAGTTTTGTGCTGATGATGTTGTCATTTTTATTGGACATTGTTATCTCCTTGACGGTATCGCAGGCTTATCCGGTACGTAAGCGATTCGCCTTTTTTGTTGACCATACGTAAATGACTACTCTACACTAGTCTTGTTTTGGTGCTCGCCTGTCGATTCTGACGGGCAGTTAAACGGGAAACACGGAGCCCACTCCTGAACATCAGGAGCAAGCCAACGTGTGCTGCCCCCGCAACGGTAAGCAAGCGCATGACCTCAGTCATGCAATCGGTTCTCATCACCACTGTGCCAGCGGCATGGGAAGGTCGAACTGATTCGCTTGTTAGCCCGGATACCGGCCAGAGCAGGTGGGAGAGGCGAACGGGGTGGTTCGTCGGTTATCCGAACTTCGATGTTGCTGCATCGTTTCGCACTCCTTTTTGGTCTCGCTTGCGGGGAAGCTGGCGGGGCGGTTGTCAACTTTTAATCTATGAAGATCAAATCCTCGAAGGTGGGACCTGCCCGCTCGCGTTTACTCGTATTTTTTGTTGCCACAATATTCGTTGCTCCACTTCTTCCGGCAAATGCTGCGGGGCAGCTACCTGAGGTAGTGGTTACACCGTCTCGTACGGAACAGCGTCAAACTGACACCTTGCTGCACAGTACGGTCATCACTTCTGAGATGATCAAAAATAGCCAGCAGCCAGACCTTCCTTCACTACTGCGCGCCGAAGCTGGCATCCAGATTACACAGACAGGCGGAATAGGGAGTGCAACCGGATTTTTCATGAGGGGTGCTGCAACTCGGCAAACCTTGGTACTACTCGACGGTGTGCCGATTACAAAGCAGGATGCAACCGGAACAGTAAGTATCGAGCATTTAATGCTCGCAGAGATCGATCGTATCGAGGTTGTACGTGGAAATGTCTCAAGTATCTACGGGTCAGGCGCAGTGGGTGGAGTGATTCAGATTTTCACTCGTAGACCATCTGAAAAACCCGCGACGAGTATATCTGCGGAATTCGGATCTCGAATGAGTTACAACACGGCCGCGTCGATCCGAGGTGCAACTGATGATTTTAGGTATGCCCTGTCGGCATCCGGATTAGGAACCGATGGGTTCTCCGCGATCAATAATCGGCAACTCACCAGCGGTAACCCAGACCTCGATGGTTACACTAACTTGAGCGCTAGTGGTTCAATTTCTAAGGTATGGTCAGCTGACCAAGAGCTAGGAATTCGATTTATGCAGAGCCAAGGGCGCTTTAGTTTTGATAGCCGGTTTGATCAGCCTACGGATAAGCATACTGGTAAAACAAACGTCAGCTTAGTGTCAGTGTTTTCAAATAATAGAGTCACCGAAAATTGGCAGTCTAATCTGACTTTTTCAGAGGCAATTGACCGTAACGCAAACCGATATCAAACGGCATCGCCGGTCAGTGATCGATACAAGACGCAAACGCAGATGGCTGATTGGTTAAATCGGATTGGACTGTCTGACGTATTGCGCGCCACCACTGGGCTGACTTATCAGCGCCAGTCACTCGTTGCTGATGATGGCTACGGTGGTTCATCCGATTTTTCGCGCAATATCTGGAGTGCTCAAGCGGGGATTGAATACGCTGCCAATGATGGTCATAGCTTCCAGTTGAATGGCCGTCACGATAACACTCAGTACAACGCTTCAGCGAATACTGGCTTGCTTGGCTATGGCTATCGTTTCAATGAAGTAATCAAGCTTATCGCGAGTACCTCCACAGGCTTTAGCGCCCCTCCTCTGGGCTATCTATTTGGTCAGTGGGGTAACCCAAATTTGCGTCCAGAGTATTCGCGCTCTATTGATATCGGTACCCAGATTTCTCTAACCGACTTTGATTTGCGTGTGACCTGGTTTGATTCGCGAATAAGAGATCAAATTGAGTTTAGTGCTGGTTTTAACAATATACGTGCAGCTCGTAACGATGGTTTTGAAGTCAGCGGGCAGTTCAATGTTAGCGGCTGGTCTGTTAGGCCAAGTTTGACATTACAGAATCCCAGAGATGCGGATACTGGGCAGCTACTAAGACGACGAGCTCGAGAATTGGCATCGATCACTGCAACAAGAACCTCGGGCCCCTGGACTGTCAATGCCTCCGCATCTTATGCCGGCGCACGCGTTGATGGCGATTATCGCTTGGGATCGTATGTTATTGCAGGTCTAAGTGGTAGCTATAAGGTATCGAAAGAATGGTCACTTGTCTCAAGAATTGATAATGCATTCAATGAGAGTTATCAAAGTGTATATGGCTATAACCAGCTACCCCGTACGTTTTTTGTAGGGGTGCGTTGGCAGCAGTAGAGATTACTACTGCTGCTGTAAATCCTTTTTAAGGTAAAGATATTGGCTAGTACTAGGCTCTCCATCGATATCTAGATGATCAATATACCAATGCGAGATGTTCAGTTGATAAAGAAAACATCCGTTTCTTTGCTTAACAAATCGGATATGAACCGACGTTGGTCTATGGTTTTCTCTGCCGTACTGATCTTGCTCGTTATAATCTCCATGGGTTTGGCTTGTGGTTCTGCCAAGTGTGATGCCGATATCTTTACCGATCAGGAAATCTTGCGGATACGGTGGGTTAGGGTTGTTATGGCCTGCGCCATCGGCGCACTACTTTCGCTGTCCGGCGCACTGCTGCAACTGCTACTACGCAACCCCCTCGCCGATCCCTACACTTTGGGCATTTCAGGGGGTGCCGCTGTCGGTGCTTTATTGAGTAGCTTCTTTTTACCTATTGGCGTTGTCGCTGTTGGTATGCAATTCGGATCAATGCTTGGTGCGATTGCTTCAATTTTGCTTTTGTTCTTAATGGCGAGGCGTCGATTATTTGCACCACCGACCATGGTCGAGGCCCCCGGCATTGGTCTGATTCTGACAGGCGTGATGATTGCCTCGGGATTTGGCGCGATCATCAGTCTGTTACTTGCGGTGTCGCGGGATGCCGAGTTGCGCGGCGCATTGTTCTGGTTGATGGGTGATCTGGACGTTGATAGCGTCAGTGGCTTGGTCTGGCTGGTACTTTTGCTGGCAGGTGGCTGGTCTTTATGGCGTGCGCCACACCTCAATCTGTTGGCGCACGGCGAGGCAACCGCCCATCTACTCGGCGTATCCGTGACGAGATTGCGTTTACAAACATTGTTGTTTGCATCGATCGCCACGGCAGCGGCGGTGTCGGTGGCCGGTGCAATCGGCTTCATTGGATTAGTCGTACCCCATGTTTGCCGTCTTGTGCTGGGTAATGATCAGCGACGCTTGTTACCTGCATCGATGCTACTCGGTGCCGCAGCTCTGGTGCTGGCTGATCTAGTGGCCCGAACCATAGTGGCACCGATACAGTTACCAGTTGGGGTGGTGACGGCATTGATCGGTGTGCCGGTGTTTCTCTTCATCTTATCGAGGAGAACATGATGCTAGCCCTCGAGGTAAAAAATCTCAGCCTCAAGCTTGGTCATCGTCGCTTAGTTACGGATTTGAATTGGCAGGTTCGGCAAGGCGAGTTTTGGTGCGTGCTAGGCCGTAACGGCGCGGGCAAGAGCACGCTGCTACATGCGCTGTCGGGCTTGCAAAGCATCGATGATGGCAGTTTCCTGATGATGGGCCGTCCGGCAAAAGATCTCACGCTGACCGAGTTGGCGAGGTTGCGTGGATTGATGCCGCAGCAGATTGTCGATCGCTTCAGCGCTTCTGTGGGTGATGCCGTGGCGATTGCACGAGCGCCTTGGCGGCTTGGATCAGCTTGGCGCGATGATGATGATCGTTCGTATGTCACGGCTGCGTTGCAGCGTGTCGGTATGCTCGATCGTATGGATGACGATGTGATGCATTTATCTGGAGGTGAGCGTCAGCGGATTGCTTTCGCGGCCATGCTGGTACAGAACCCGGCGCTGATGCTGTTGGATGAGCCAAGCTCACATCAGGACATAGCCCAGCAACTGGTCATGATGCGGCTGATGCAAGAGCTAGCCGTGATTGCCTCGTGCCACGATATCAATCTCGCGGCACGCTTTGCCAGCCATGTGCTGCTGCTAGGGGAAGGTTTTTATTACGCGGGAAGCACACAGGAAGTTCTCAATCCTGATGTACTAAGCCGAGTTTATGGATGCGAGTTTTATGACGCAGCGATGTCTATCGTCGCAGTCTGAGCGCGGTAATTGACGGTAGCTGACGCTGACTGGGCTAGCTAGTAAGCCGGCCAGTAAATCATCACGCGATTACGTTCAGGACTTCGGCCACAGAATCATCTGCGTGCAGCGAAATAGCGCGATGGTCTTGCCAGCAGCTGTCACGGTCGCATCCCATACTTGAGTAGTCCGTCCTTGATGAACAGGTTTTGCTTCGCATTCGACACGTCCATCACGCGCAGTACCAAGGTGATTGCTCTTGATCTCAATGGTGGTGAAACTTTGCGCACCTTCGGGTAAGTGCATCATGCAACCAAAGCCACAGCAGCTGTCGGCCAGCATGATGATCGAAG
>JBIKUP010000110.1:0-5500 GCA_044347535.1 Burkholderiaceae bacterium | reverse complement strand
CTGAAGCGCGGGCTGAAAGCTGCGCAGAAGGGGGCTTGAGATGGAGCTTACGGTCAACAATCAGCGCGCCTACGCCTACACTGGTGGCAAACCCTTCGATAACGCACTACCGACAGCAGTGTTCATCCATGGTGCACAGAATGATCACTCCGTCTGGATTTTACAAACCCGTTACTTCGCGCATCACGGATTTTCAGTACTAGCGGTAGATCTGCCTGGACATGGTCGCAGTAGCGGTGATGCGCTGACTTCGGTAGAGGCGATGGCAGATTGGTTGAATCAGGTGCTCGATGCGGCAAACGTCAAACAAGCGATCTTGATCGGTCACAGCATGGGCTCACTCATTGCACTGGAGGCCGCCGCGCGGCGTCCTGAGCGCGTGAAGGGAATAGCGATGGTGGGCACGGCCTATCCGATGCGCGTATCACCCGCACTGCTTGAGACATCGCGCGAGCGCGAACCCGTCGCAATCGATATGGTGAATATCTGGTCGCACTCCACCATTGCGCAAAAGCCCTCTGCACCAGGCCCAGGGTTTTATGTACACGGCGGTAGTCGTCGGCTGATGCAACGAATATCAGAGATCAACCCGGCGCAGGTTTTCTATACCGACTTCACTGCCTGCAATGACTACGCCAACGGCGAACAGGCGGCCGCATCGCTTGGCTGCCCTACCCTGTTTCTACTCGGCTGCAAAGACATAATGACACCCGCTAAAGCAGCGACAGCGCTCTCCTCAGCGATGAAACAGTCAAAGACAGTGACGCTGGAAGCCTGCGGCCATTCGCTGATGGCAGAACAACCGGATCAAGTGCTTGATCAGCTATTTGCGTTTGCGGGCGGTGCTTTGAGATGATCAGTAATGGATACCGATAAATCACGATTCAGCAGCGTCAGCACTTGTTGAGACAGTGGTGAATCTGGTGCAGGGCTAAATGCGAATAACCTGAACACCTCAGCCAGCGTTAGCTTGTTGGGGTTCGCTAGTAATACCCAGCGGTCATGCTTGGCTTGTACACGCCGGCGTAGAGAGATCACCACAGATCGCTGTGGTCGCATACGCCCGACCCAACCCATTTCAAGCATTCTATGCAGCAGGCGCTCGGTCTCCTCGAAGCCGAGTTGCGTGCGTTCTCTAATCACCCAGACATCAACCGCTGCGTGATCTGATCGGGCGTCAAACAATACCTTCAGCAGCGCAACCGCATCAACAAACGCATCGCCCGGGCCGGGCCGGTGCCACCAGCGCTCGTAGCGTATGGCGGGTATTGCGGCTGCCACCACCGCACCAAGCAGCGTGATTAACCAGAACAGGTAAATCCAGATCAGGAACACCGGGATCGCGGCGAGTGCGCCATAAATCGCGCGATAACCGCCGCCAAACGAAATTGAGAACGAAAAAAACCGCCGAGCGATCTCGAAAGCAATCGCCGCCACCAGCCCGCCAATAAGAGCCTCGCGCCAATCGACGAAACGATTTGGCACCGTCAGGTACAACAGCGCAAAAGCGAGTGTCGACAGCAATAGTGACAGCAGCAGCGCGATACTCGAATACAGCAATGAGGGCTGGCGACTGGTACCGCCGAGCAGTGGCAAAAACTCCGAAGCAGCAGTGAGCGATGCGCCGAGTAAGAGCGGCCCGACCGTGATCACTGCCCAATACACCACTAAACTCTGCAGCAAAGGGCGCGGCTCGCGCACGTGCCAGATACGATTCAGGGTCCGGTCCACCATGCTGAACATCAGGATCGCGGTCACCATCAGGAACACCGCACCTACCGCAGACAAGCGGCTGGCTTTGGCGGAGAACTGTGTGAGGTAATCGAGTATGGTGTTGGCGATGCCTTTCGGCATCACCGACTGTACAAAGTAGGTTTCGAGCGAATCGCGAAAGGTTGTGAATAGCGGGAAGGTCGTGAAGATCGCGAACGCAATGGTCAGTACCGGCACCAGCGCCAACACCGTGGTATACGTCAGGCTGCCAGCGACCTCGAACAAATGCTCCTCACGCAGCCGAATGCCGACGAAACGCGCGAGATCACGTACTTGCGAGCCAGTCCAGCGGCCTGAGGGATGGGGAGAGCGTGGGGTCATGGTCAAGAATAGCGCCGAGTACCGGCAGCGGTGCATTGAAGCGCCCGCCTATAATAGCAAGCCATGAGCACAGCCACCTTGAAGATTCTGATTCTGTATTACTCGCGCCATGGCGCGACGCGCAAGCTTGCCGAGTTGATCGCGCAGGGTGTAGCGCATGTGCCCAATTGCGAGGCCGTGCTGCGCACAGTCCCTGCCGTCTCTACCGTCACCGAGGCGACCGAGCCTGCAGTGCCAGACTCCGGTGCGCCGTATGTCGAGCTGACAGATCTGGAAGAATGTGCAGCACTGGCACTCGGTTCGCCGACTCGCTTCGGCAACATGGCCGCACCCGTGAAGTACTTTCTCGACGGTAGTAGCGCGCAATGGATATCCGGCGCGCTCGCGGGTAAACCAGCGTGTGTATTCACCTCGACCGGCAGCTTGCATGGCGGTCAGGAATCAACCTTGTTATCGATGATGCTGCCGCTGCTGCACCACGGCATGCTGATCGTCGGCCTACCCTATACCGAGGCGGCATTGATGAGCACTGCCTCCGGCGGGTCACCGTACGGTGCGACCCACTGGTCGGGCATCAAAGGCGATCAAGCGCTGAGTGAAGATACCCGGTCGCTTGCCATCGCACTCGGCAAGCGGCTGGCACATACTGCCGCTCGCCTGCATCAGGACTGAGCGATGGAAACTACGCCAACACAACATCGACTGCATCAACTTGCAAGTGCCAGCTTGGTGCTGCTCATCGTGTTGTGCGTGCTATGGGAATTAGTCCTCGCGCCACTGCGTCCGGGCGGCTCATGGATGGTGATCAAGGCGCTGCCCCTACTGGCGCCCCTCCCCGGCACCTTGCGTCGTAATGTCTACACCATGCAATGGGCCTCCATGATGGTGCTGATGTACTTCACCGAAGGTGTTGTGCGCGCATGGAGCGAGCAAGGCCTATCGCAATTACTCGCGGGTGCAGAAATCTTGTTCTCGACGGTTTATTTTTTCGCTGCGATTTTTTTCTTGCGGCCTTACAAGCGCGAAGCGAAGCGAATAGCGCAAGAGGCTTTGCAGCGTGCGGCCGAGCCCCATGAGCGATGAGTTTCTAACGCAATGCGCGCAACGCATCGGGGCCCAGCATGTCCTGACCGGCGACAACATGGCGGCTTATCTCACCGACTGGCGACGCCGCTTCACCGGACGTGCACGCGCTGTTCTGCGCCCTGCTTCAACGGACGAAGTTGCGGCGCTGGTGCAGTTATGCGTGCAGCATCGCGTACCGATCGTGCCGCAGGGTGGCAATACCGGCTTAGTCCTCGGCAGTGTGCCCGACCACAGCGGCACAGCGGTGGTGCTATCGCTATCGCGACTCAATCGCATCCGTAGCGTCGATCCCATCAATGACACGCTGACAGCTGAAGCTGGTTGCACCCTACATCAGGTGCAACAAGCGGCTGAGTCGCATGATCGTTTGTTCCCCTTATCACTCGCCTCTGAAGGTAGCTGCAGTATTGGTGGCAATCTTGCGACCAATGCCGGCGGTACCGCCGTACTTCGTTATGGCAATACTCGCGAGCTGACGCTGGGTCTGGAGGTGGTCACGGCGCAAGGTGAGGTCTGGAACGGGCTGCGCGGACTTCGCAAAGACAACACCGGCTACGACCTGCGCGACTTGTTTGTTGGCTCTGAAGGTACGCTGGGTATTGTTACCGCAGCGGTACTTAAACTCTTCGCGCAACCGACCGCACGAACGACAGCGCTGTTTGCGCTTGAATCCGTCGGCGATGCGCTCGACTTATTAGCTTTAGCGCGACAACGCTGCGACGCTAACCTGACGGGTTTTGAGTTAATGTCAGATTTTTGTTTGCAGCTGGTCGAGCGGCACTTCACCACTCAGCGCCTGCCTTTCTCGCAGCGCTACCCACAGTATGTGCTTATGGAGCTCTCTACTGCAGAGCCCGAGGCGTATGCAGTTGCACAGCTGGAGTCCGTGGCGGAGCAAGCGCTTGAAAAATCCTTGGCACGCGATGTTGTGGCCGCGACCTCATTCGCGCAATCAAAGTCGCTGTGGGCCTTGCGTGAACATATCTCCGATGCGCAGGGCGCCGAAGGAAAAAACATCAAGCATGATATTTCGCTACCGATCTCTTGCATTGCAGACTTTATCGCCGATACCGATGCCGAGTTACAGAGAGGCTTTCCAGGTTGCAGAATGGTGACATTTGGCCATCTCGGTGATGGCAATCTTCATTACAATGTCTCTGCGCCGCTAGGTCGCGACGATGAATCGTTTTTGACTGAGCAAGCAGCGATCAATCGGATCGTGCACGATCGCGTGCATCACTACGGTGGATCGATCTCTGCTGAGCATGGCCTTGGCGCACTCAAGCGCGAAGAAATTCTGCGCTACAAATCCGGGACTGAGATGGCAATGATGTTGGCCATCAAGCGGGCACTAGACCCGTTAAACCTGATGAACCCTGGGAAAGTGATTTAGCCATCGCTCCCGGGTCATACAAACCCGGGAATCCGAATGAAGCTTTTTCTGCTGCTCTTTTCACTGCTCCAACCCCTCACTGCCCTCGCCGTCTATCGCTGCGAGTCACAGGGCAAAGTCACCTATGCTGATCTGCCATGCGCTGGCAACAAGCTAGAAATTTCAAATGAAGCTTCCGCAACTACACCTGATACCGATGCGACAAAAAAAGAGCGAAGCGAGGTCAATCGTTTGCAGAAGCTGCGCGAGCAACGGGAGCGTCAGGATCAACAGATTCGTGATCTGTCAGCACGCGGCGCGGCGGCGCGTGAGCGTAAATGCCGTTCGCTAGCCTTACAGGTTAAGTGGCGGGAAGAAGACGTACGCGAGTCAACGCTGGATAAAGCAACGAAGGCGAAAATTCGGCTACGACGTGCGGTAGAGAAATTCGACAGTGAGTGCCGCTGATTTTTCGCGGGGCTCGAATACGGGGCGCCTTCAACTAAATCCGAGAGCGTTCATGAGCTACCGTTTATTTGCTACCGTTTATGAGCTAATGTTTGTGAGCATCTTTTGCGACAGAAGCTTAGGACTCAGGTTGATCCGACTGATTCTCCAGAGCCTCCAGCGCCTGCTGCTCAAGGCGGGCATGAATGGATGGGCCGTAGCGTTTATACAGTGACTCAAATAGCTCATCCAGCAGCAAGGTGTTGGCAACGTAGACCTTGGTGTTATCGACCGATTTCACAAAGATCAGCTCCAGTCCCGCCAAAGCCTCCAGCTGCTTGAAGACTGCTGAAGCACCGAGTTCGGTGCGCGCAGCGATGTCCAACATGGCCATGCCGTCTTTACCCGCTTCCAGCAGTACCGAGATAATCTGCACACGCTCTTCGATCGACATTGCGCCTAGAAAGCGAGCAATATGTTTCACATCCATCGTGGTCATGA
>JBIKUP010000111.1:0-5500 GCA_044347535.1 Burkholderiaceae bacterium | reverse complement strand
ATGAAATTCAAGTCCGGGCCGACCGGAGAAATCAATCACCACGCGCGATAAGGCCTCGTCGAGCGGCACATACGCATGGCCGTAACGCCGGATACCCTTCTTGTCGCCGATGGCTTTGGCAACTGCCTGCCCGAGCGTTATCCCGACATCCTCGACCGTGTGGTGGGCATCGATATGAAGATCCCCTTTAGCACTGATGTCGAGGTCAATCAGGCCATGACGCGCGATCTGATCGAGCATATGGTCGAGAAAGGGAACACCGGTATCCAGTTTTTGCTGGCCGGTACCGTCAAGATTAAGCGCGACCCGAATCTTGGTCTCGCTGGTGTCTCGTACCACTTCTGCTTTGCGTTGGATCGACATATTGAAAGAGCGTCAGGACATAAGGCTGGATTGCAGCGCGGACAGAAACGCCGCGTTTTCTTGCGGCGTGCTAACGGTGACGCGCAAGCAATTCTCCAGAAGCGAGTGCATTTTACCGACATTTTTTACCAGCACCTTCTGCTGCTGCAGGCGCTGGAACACCTCGGTACCTGTCAAGCCGGGGCGGTTGATACGTAACAGCAGAAAGTTGGCCGCCGAGGGGAAACACTCCACCCCTGGCAGGCTGGCGAGTGAAGCCGTCATTTTGTATCGCTCGGCGCAGATCGCATCTGCCTGCGCATCAAGTACCGCCGCGTGCTCGAGAACAAACGCAGCAGCCGCCTCGCTCAAGACATTGACGTTGTAAGGCGGACGCACTTTGTCGAATTCCGCCAGCAGCTCGTTTGAGGCCGACATATAACCCAGTCGTATACCGGCAAGACCCAGCTTGGATACGGTACGCATCAGCACCACGTTGGGAAATTCAGACAGCCTTGGCAGAAAGCTGGTCCCCGCGAAGGGTTGGTAGGCTTCGTCGACAATCACCAGACCCGTATCACCCACCTCGCGAATAATCGCCAACATGTCATCCAGATCGAACAGATTCCCGGTCGGATTATTGGGGTAGGCAAGATAGGTGATGGCCGGACGCTGCGCTCGTATGGTTGCCAGCATCGCCTCAAGATCGAGTGAGAAGTCGGCACGCAATGGCACGCCGATGAACGCCATACCTGCCAGTTGCGCCGACATGGCGTACATCACGAAGCCCGGCACCGGTGCCAGTACCTTGGCGCCCGGCTTGGCGCAAGCGGTCGAGACAATGGCGATCAGCTCATCAGAGCCATTGCCGAGGATGACATCGAAGCCGGCCGGAATCGCCATGTGTTTGCGGATGGCAGCCTTCAGCTCAGCGTAGCTCGGCACCGGATAACGGTTCATTGCCACCGCACCCAAACGCTCGCCCAGCTGCCGCTGCAACTCGGGCGGCAGGGTGTAGGGATTTTCCATGGCATCTAGCTTGACCAAGCCTGAGGCATCAGGCACATGGTAAGCAGCAAGCGCGCGCACATCGTCGCGCACGATATTTAGCAAACGCGACATATCGCTCACTCGAACCGCATCTCGGCCGAGCGAGCATGCGCCTGCAGTCCCTCGCCATAGGCGAGTTCTGCGGCCACCTTGCCTAGGGTCTGCGCACCAGCGGCGCTGACATGAATGATGGAAGAGCGCTTCTGGAAGTCATACACACCCAGCGGCGATGAAAAACGCGCGGTGCGTGAAGTGGGCAGCACATGGTTTGGTCCGGCGCAGTAATCGCCTAGCGACTCGGACGAGAAACGTCCTAGAAACATGGCGCCCGCGTGGCGTATCTTGTCAGCCCATTGTGTTGGTTCTGCGGCGGAGATCTCCAGATGCTCGGCAGCGATCAGGTTCGCAATCTCGCAAGCTTCATCCATGCCGCGCACTTTCACCATCGCACCGCGATTAGTCAGCGAAGTGTGAATCACGTCTTTGCGCGGCATAGCGTCAATCAGCTTGTTAACGCTGGCCGCGACGCTATCGAGATAACCAGCATCCGGGCAAACCAGAATCGATTGCGCCAGCTCGTCATGCTCCGCCTGCGAGAACAGATCCATCGCGACCCAATCCGCCGGTGTGCTGCCGTCAGCCAGTACCAGAATCTCACTCGGGCCCGCGATCATGTCGATACCCACGGTACCGAATACCCGGCGCTTAGCCGCAGCCACATAGGCATTACCAGGGCCGACGATTTTGTCGACCTGTGGAATCGTCGCCGTGCCGTACGCTAGCGCACCAACTGCTTGTGCGCCACCGATCGTGAAGACACGATCGACGCCAGCAATAGCGGCCGCAGCCAGTACCAATGCGTTCTTCACGCCGTCGGGTGTCGGCACCACCATGATGACCTCACCCACACCCGCTACTTTGGCTGGTATGGCGTTCATGAGTACCGACGATGGGTAGGCCGCCTTGCCGCCCGGCACATAGATGCCGACCTTATCCAGCGCGGTGACCTTTTGTCCAAGTACAGTGCCATCCGGCTCGGTGAAGCTGAATCCATCCGAGCCGCACTCCTGCTTCTGCCGCTGGTGATACACGCGCACCCGATCAGCTGCCTGTTGAAGCGCATCACGACGCTGCGGGCTCAAGCCATCGAGTGCCGCCTGCAGCTCGGCACGCGGGATTTCCAGCGCCGCGACACTGCTGGCAGGGAGTCGATCAAATTGGCGGGTGTACTCGAGCACGGCGTCATCACCGCGTTGCTTCACCTCGGCGAGAATATTCGCAGCGGCGCGGTCGATAGCCTCATCCTCGGCTGCCTCGAAGGCGAGCACAGCCATCAGCCTGGCGTTGAAATCGGAATCAGTCGTGTTGAGTCGGCGAATAGAGACGGACATAAATTTAATTATTCAGATCGCGCAGCGCGTTCAAAGGCTTCAATAATCGGTTGCAGTTTTTCGCGCTTGGTCTTTAGTGCTGCACGGTTCACCACCAACCGCGATGAGATATCCATAATCTGCTCAACCTCGACCAGATGATTCGCGCGCAATGTACTGCCCGTAGACACCAAATCAACGATGGCATCCGACAGACCAACCAATGGCCCCAACTCCATTGAGCCGTACAGCTTGATCAGGTCGACATGCACGCCTTTAGCAGCAAAATGCTCGCGCGCGACTTTGAGATATTTCGTTGCGACGCGTAGTCGCGCACCCTGTCGAACTGCGCTGGCATAGTCAAACCCCGCCGATACTGCGACTGACATGCGGCACTTGGCAATATTCAGGTCGACAGGCTGGTACAAGCCCTCACCACCATGCTCCAGCAAAACATCTTTACCCGCCACGCCAAAGTCAGCGGCACCATACTGAACATAGGTCGGCACATCAGACGCGCGCACGATCACCACGCGAATCGCTGCATCACTGGTGGGCAGGATCAGCTTGCGCGACTTTTCAGGGTCATCAGTGACCTTAATACCCGCGGCCTCCAGCAGCGGTAGGGTCTCATCGAAAATGCGCCCCTTGGATAGCGCTAATGTCAGACTCTGATTCATGCTTATCGAATTCTTTGTATATCCGCGCCAACCGCAGACAGCTTGACTTCCATGCGATCGTAGCCACGGTCGAGATGATATATGCGGTCGATCAGTGTCTCGCCTTCCGCCGCAAGACCCGCGATGACGAGCGAGGCCGAAGCGCGCAAGTCAGTTGCCATGACCGGCGCACCCACCAGTTTATCGACACCATGCACGACCGCCGTGTGACTATCGGTCTCGATCGATGCGCCGAGCCGATTGAGTTCCTGCACGTGCATGAAACGGTTTTCGAAAATCGTTTCAGCGACGCGGCTGCTACCTTCTGCAATGCAGTTCAGGGCCATTACTTGCGCTTGCATGTCAGTCGGGAAGCCGGGGTACTCGGTGGTGCGAAAACTGACTGCTTTCGGACGACGAGCCATTTGAACACGAATCCAATCCTCGCCCGAAGTCAGCACCGCACCGGCATCGCGCAACTTGTCGACGACAGCATCCAGCAAATCAGCGCGCGCACTTTTCAACAGCACATCCCCGCCCGCGGCGGCGACAGCGCATAAAAAAGTGCCGGTTTCGATACGGTCTGCAACCACCGCATGCGATGCACCATATAAGGCTGAAACACCGGTGACAACCAGGCGGTCACTGCCGATGCCGTCGATCTTCGCACCCATCGCTACAAGCAAATTCGCCAGATCGCTAACTTCGGGTTCGCGCGCAGCGTTCTCCAACACCGTTACACCATCGGCTAATGTTGCTGCCATCAGCAGATTCTCTGTGCCGGTGACGGTGATCATGTCGGTCACGATACGCGCGCCCTTCAGGCGCTTGGCCTTAGCGTAGATATAACCGGCCTCGATGCGAATCTCGGCGCCCATCGCCTGCAGACCCTTGATGTGCTGATCAACCGGGCGCGAGCCAATCGCGCAGCCACCAGGCAGAGACACCTTTGCCTCACCGAAGCGCGCCAACAAAGGCCCCAACACCAAGATCGAGGCACGCATGGTCTTCACCATCTCATATGGCGCCTCCAGCTTGGCGACATCGCGCCCACACAACTCAAGTGTCACGCCTTTCTCTTCAATCGCGAGACCCATCTGACGCAACAGCTTTTGCATGGTGGCCACGTCCTGCAGCTTAGGGACATTGGCCAGCGCGAGCGTGTCGGCCGTCAGCAATCCGGCGCACAGGATAGGTAACGCGGCGTTTTTCGCGCCTGCGATCTCGATCTCGCCGGCCAGTCGATGGCCACCGCGGATCAGTAACTTATCCATCAGGCCTGATACTCCTCGGGAGTCAAGGTCTTCATCGACAGCGCATGAATCTCTGCCTTCATACGATCACCAAGCGCAGCGTAGACCAGCTGATGGCGCTGAATCAGGCGCTTACCTGCAAACGCAGGTGAGACGATCAGTGCAGTGAAATGCTGACCGTCACCATCCACTTCGAGATGAGTGCACTCCAGTCCGGCGGCGATGTAGTTCTTGATCAGATCAGGTGTGGGTAGCACGATTCAACCTCATGAGAAAAACTAATTTTATTAAATACTTCTAGTGACGCAACTTGTAGCCCCGCTTTAGCAGCGTGACCGCAATCGAAGACAACACAATAAAAAACACCAGCACGATAGTCAGGCTAGTCAGCGGTGGTACGTCGGAATGCCCGAAGAAGCCATAGCGAAAACCATCGATCATGTAGAAGAACGGGTTAGCGTGCGAGACTGCCAGCCAAAAAGGCGGTAACGAATGCACTGAGTAAAATACACCCGCAAGAAAAGTGGCCGGGACAATCAGAAAATTTTGGAAAGCGGCGAGCTGATCAAATTTTTCTGCCCATATGCCAGCGATGAGGCCCATGGTGCCGAGTATCGCCGCACCGAGCAGCGCAAATACGATAATCCACAGCGGCGCTACAAAACTTAGGTCTGCGAACCAGAGTGTGATCAGCATCACGCCCAGCCCCACCACGAAGCCACGAATCATGGCTGCCAGCACATAGGCGCTGAACATCTCCCAGTGGGACAGCGGTGTCAGCAGAATAAAGACCAAATTGCCCGTGATTTTTGATTGGATCAATGAC
>JBIKUP010000109.1:0-5502 GCA_044347535.1 Burkholderiaceae bacterium | reverse complement strand
GCGACCAATCTCTGCAGAGGCTGTAATTTGCATTGCACGCCACGCCGTCAACCCCACCACCGTGACGACGACTATCGCAAATAATCGATGCACCCAATGCACCGCTACCAGTGCATCAAATGGAAGATATTCACCGCCAGCGGTCATGCCTAACTGCCGCCACAACGTAAAGCCATGTTCAAAATCCATGGCTGGCACTACTGCGCCCTGGCACAACGGAAACCCACCACACGCTAACGCAGCGTAGTTGGTGCTGACCCAGCCACCCAATGCAATCTGAACAAACCCAAGCCCCAGCGCAATCAAGGCTAAAGCGCGCAGAGCTGCGGGCACATCAGCTGAGTTAGCTACAACAACGGTAGGGTCTGATTCGCTTTGTCGCGTTGCGTGCCACACCAGCATGGCGAGTAGCCCCATACCCAGCAGCAAGTGGCTGGTAACAATTACCGGTTGCAGCTTGAGTGTGACGGTGAGAGCGCCAAACGCGCCTTGCACACACACCCAGATCAGCAATGCGATGGGTAGAGCAGGGTGGTAACGCGGCAAGGCGGTCTGTCGCCACAAACGCGTTGCGATCACCAACAAGGCAATGATCATCACACCAACGCCCATCGCGAGATAGCGATGAATCATCTCTATCCACGCTTTGACGACGGTTACTGGCCCGGTGGGTTGTACAGCTTCTGCTGCGCTGATGTCAGCATGCGCTAGGAAAGGGTTGGCCTCACCGTAGCAACCGGGCCAATCGGGACAACCCAGCCCGGAGTCCGTGAGGCGAGTGAAGGCACCAAACACAATCAGGTCGAAGGTGAAGAACACCGTGACCCATGCCAGTCGACGGTAGCGATCATCACCCCGCGCTACATAGACCAGCGCCAAGGGAATCGCTGCCAGAATCAGAGCCTTGATCGCCAGTCCGATCAACATGCCCGCTTCCACCGTCTCAAACAAGGTAGTGATCCAGGAGGAGTGCGGCAAACAATGCCGACAAATGAATTAATGAAAAGCGGAAGGTCGTGCGTGCTAGTGCATCAGAGTACTCGCGCATTAAACGCACGGCGTAATAGATAAAGCCCACACTCAGCACCAGCGCAACGATCAGGTACAACCAAGAACTCATACCCAGTGCATACGGCATCAGGCAAGCCGCCATCAACAAGAAGGTGTAGAGCAAAATTTGAAAGCGGGTGAACTCGCTACCGTGTGTGACGGGCAGCATGGGCAGCCCTGATTTACGGTAGTCCTCGGTGCGGTACAAAGCAAGCGCCCAGAAGTGCGGCGGCGTCCACAAAAAGATAATCAGAAAAAGTATCAGCGCCTCGGCAGAGACCTCACCTGTCATGGCAGCCCAGCCGAGCACCGGCGGCATGGCGCCGGATGCGCCACCGATGACGATGTTCTGAGGAGTGAGCGGCTTGAGAATTACGGTGTACACCACGGCATAACCAATAAAGGTGGCGAAAGTCAGCCACATGGTCAGTGGGTTGATTAGCGCATACAGCAGCCAAGATCCCAGTGCGCATAAAACGCCTGAAAACAACAAGGCCTGCACATCGGACAGCTCTCCACGCGCTGTCGGGCGCCAGGCGGTGCGGCGCATTTTTGCATCAATGCTTTTTTCAACCAGGCAGTTGAATGCGGCAGCGGCAGCAGCAACCAGCCAAATGCCGGCACTGGCGAGTAGCATTCGCAGCGCATCGTCGAGCGAGGGCAGACCGGGAACGGCCAGCACCATGCCAATGAACGCGCAGAACACGATCAGATGCAGCACGCGCGGCTTGCACAGCGCGAGGTACTGACCGAGCAGCGAGGGGCTCATCGGCCGCCCGATTTCGGCACTGCTGCTTGATGGCACTTGGATAGGATCAGACATGGTCTTTGGTGGGCGCGTATCGCCCCGACGCTAGGCCCAACACCGACTGGTTTCAAGGTAGGGCGCGCTTGCATGGGCGAGGTCTTTGGAACGCATTTTCAACCCGAAATTATAGCTTTTGCGCCCCACCCTGTCCGAGCCAGATTGTGCTTCGCAAATCGTTTGGCAGAAAGCAGCCTCAAGGTCCGGGCGGACTTGCCTATTACGCATCAGGCGGGCTAGGATGAGGTGGTCCATGCGCGTTTTTTGTTGCAGGAGGTCACACATGAGCACGCTCTCCTTGGCGGTTCCGTCAACTCCGTTGCCACCGGCCGCCGTGGTCGGTCTTTTGGTGGATGGCGCGCGCGAGATGCGCGCTACCCGCTTTGCCGGAGTGGTCTACGGACTTTTGTTCGTGCTGATGGGGCAGGCGATCTTCACCATGTACGCCAATATCTGGCAGATGACGATGGGGCTGACCGCAGGCTTTTTCCTGATGGGCCCTTTTGTTTGCTGCGGCATCTACGATCTGTCCCGGCAGTATGAGTTGGGCGGCCAAATCTCGATTCGCCAGAGCCTTAAATCTTGGTCGCGTAATTGGAAGTCGATTGCCTTCTTTGCGGCGATCCTGACGTTTTTGATGATCGTCTGGGCGCGCGTCTCAGTAGTGCTGTTTGCCTTATTCGCGACTCACGACTACGTCGATG
Organism: Burkholderiaceae bacterium; assembly: GCA_044347535.1. Lineage (GTDB taxonomy): Bacteria > Pseudomonadota > Gammaproteobacteria > Burkholderiales > Burkholderiaceae_D > Pernthalerella. The sequence continues at coordinate 2,943 of JBIKUP010000109.1, read as the reverse complement.
TCACTGGCATGCTGATGAAAATCACCTCGCTGTCCAATCTGCCGTTTTTGATGGTTTGGACAGGTGTCGGGTTTGTATTCGCCAGCCTGGTGTTTGCGATCTCAGTGGTGTCGATGCCGATGATGCTGGATCGTGACGCTGACACCATCGAGGCAATTGCAGCGAGCGCCATCGCGCTTTGGCAAAACCCGGCCGCCATGCTGACCTGGGCCGTGTTGATTGCCTTGTTGATCGGCTCGAGTTTGGTGTTGTTCTTACCCGCGCTGGCGATTACAGCGCCACTGGTCGGGCACACCACTTGGAAGGTCTACAAGGCACTAGTGCCACCAGCGCAGAGCGGCACCGTGCAAGGGTGATGAAGCCCTATACCGTGACCTCGAAGTAGCGCTGGAATGCGTAAGCGAATGCCGACAGCAGGAATACCGTACCCAGCATCAGGCTGATAATCACGGCAAAAACAGTCGTCCAGCTGGTTGCGCCCGCACTCGCCTCGGCATCTGCGTCGGGGTTGAAGCGCAAATTCCAACGCTCTTGTGGCATGAGCCCGTACACGATGGCAGTCAGGCAGACCGCGGCCAGATGGAAACCCAGCAATGGCAAGAGCCACCAGCTCATCACATCATCCAAACCGTATTCGGCAACGCGCTCGAAGCCGTAGACCCCAAGTGCTGTCGGGATCGGCATCAACCAAGCGATCGCATCACGCGAGCCGTACAGATAAAAACGATGCAGTCCGAAGGCGCCGAGTAGCAGCGTAAGCCAGGTCGTAAGGGTTTTGTTTTTCATGTCAGCGTCCCGGCCGGTCCCAGAATTTTGCGGCACGCATTAGCCGGCTGAGCGTTCTTTTGATGCTGGCAGCCGCCTTTACATCGGGATCTGGCGGAAAACGCATCATCCAGTAACCCTGGGGGTCGACCAAATAAAAATGGTCTGACAGCTGGTGTTTTGACTCCGGCTGTAGCCAGCTTGAAATCACTGCGTCTTGGGTGCGGAACACAGTCGTGCCCTCCAATACCTTCGCCAAACGCTCTGGCGCCGCTTGATTACCCAAGGACAGCCACACACGCTCAAGGCGGGCTTGCTCAGGTCCAAGGCCAATATGGATTTGGCGGCTGAGATAGAGCCTGTTTTCGCACGCTGCATCGCATGCCCCATCCGCTACGGTGATCAGCAACCACTGCCCACGCATGCTGCGCAGATTGACTGCTTTGCCTTGACTATCGAGTACCTCGAGATCAGGTAACTCGACTTGTGGCGAGATGAGTTGACCATGAAAATTTTCGCCCTGCGGACGTATCACATAGTACGTGAAGTAAGACGCGATGACGGGCGCCAAGGTCACCAGCAACAGCAGCAGTAGTTTCCAACGGCCGCTTTTTGTGCGCTGTGCATCGTGGGCTTGCGGTGGCTCGGATATCGGCAAACTTGTCGTTGCGGGTTCAGTCATTGCAGGTTCAGTCATTGCAGGTTCAGTCATTGCAGGTTGAGTCATTACTCAGGGCATTTATTCATGAAGAAGCGGGCGGAGTGACGGTACGACGCTTTCGAAACACCTGAAACCACAAGAACAACAACAAACCAACGCCTGACATGGCAAACCACTGAAACGCGTAACCACGATTGGTCTGCGCTCGCGAAGCCAGGCTCGGCCAATCTCTCGACAGTCCATCATCCGCCGTGCTGTTTTGTCGCATCACCGCTCTGATCTTCAAACCGGTCTCGCGCTCGTACTGCATAACATCGAGATTTTGCCGCACTTGAGAAAAAGACGTACTGGGTGCGCTTGTTCCGCTGTCCAACTCCATCAGCCGGGATGGTGGTGATATCCATTGCCCCTGTACTTGCAAGCGATCGGCGGAGGTTTTTACTGTCGGGGGCTTGTTGGGTAGCACAGGGTCACGCGGCGCCCAGCCACGCTGAACCAGCACCACGCTACCGCTGTCGAGCCGCAAGGGTGTCATGACCCAGAAACCGGCTTGACCATTCATGGGTCGGTTGAGGTACACCGACCACTGTGACACCCAGGCTCCCTCCAGCGCAAGATTACGGTAGAGCAGCTGGCTGTCTGGCGGAAGATTGTCGAGTTGTACGTTACCCAAAGCTGGCAGCGCCGCATTACTGGTCTGCTCGGTTTCAATCTGCTCGCGCAAGTGCGCCCGACCGAGTTGCCAAAAGCCCAAGCTGCTTGTCACCCCAACAAACAAGACCGTCAACAACAGCAAAAGCCACCATTGGCGGCTGAACATCGCGCTCGGCGCGAATCTGTTATCTTGGTGCTCTGTTGATTGCGCGCCGTTCGCGGACTTATCCACTTCTGCCATGAAAATTTTTATCTCTGTCGTATTTCTCGCCATTGTCGCCAGCTTGGTGATGGCGGGCTATTTCATGCTGAAGCGGGGAGGCGCCGATCGTAGCCGAAACATGGCTTATGCGCTCACCATTCGAATTGGCTTATCGGTCGCGCTATTCGTCGGCCTCTTGATTCTTTGGTCGCTGGGCTACATCACCCCGACTGGTCATTTCCCCGCACAATAGATTTTGCAGCGAAGCTTGTACTGCATCCACCGCGCCTAGAAGCTACGGACAGGGTTTCAAACATTGCTTCAATCGACGCTGTAACCGAAGCTCAAGCGCAGCTGGAATCTCAGCCACAAACAACAAGGGCCGTCATATGACGGCCCTTTGTTTATTCGCGTCGGATTAGAGCCAGTACACCAAGATGTACAGGCAGAGCCAAACCACATCAACGAAGTGCCAGTACCACGATGCACCTTCAAAGCCAAAGTGGCGATCCGCAGTGAAGTGACCACGCTGCAAACGCAGTGTGATGAACAACAGCATCAGCGTGCCAAGGAATACATGGAAACCATGGAAACCGGTCAGCATGAAGAAGGTCGAGCCATAGATACCCGACGACAGCTTCAGGTTCAGATCAGAGTAGGC
>JBIKUP010000108.1:0-5551 GCA_044347535.1 Burkholderiaceae bacterium | reverse complement strand
TCACACACGGCGCACTACAGCGATGAATCTGATGCAGCAGGCAGGGTCGGGTGCGATTCTGAAACACCGAGTCTTCGCAGGTACGCAGCAAGAAGATTTTTTGCAGAATCTCCATCGACTGCTTGACCGCCCAGGCGCTTGGGTAAGGTCCGAAGTACTGACTCTTTTTATCAACTGCACCGCGGTAGTACGACATGCGGGGAAATTCGCCTGCCGATAGTTTCAGGTATGGGTAGGACTTATCGTCGCGGAACAGAATGTTGTAGCGCGGCTGCTGGGTCTTGATCAGGTTACTTTCCAAGATCAGCGCCTCAGCTTCGCTACGCGTGACGGTGGTCTCGAGACGGATGATGCGTTCGACCATCATCGCAGTCCGCGGGCTGGCCAAATTTTTTTGAAAGTAACTTGAAACGCGCTTTTTTAGGTCGCGCGCTTTACCGACATACAGCAGCTTGTCTTGCGCATCGAAGTAACGATACACGCCCGGCAAATGCGGCAACTGCGTGACTTCTTCGAGCAACGCAGCACGGGGATCCGGTGGGTTGTTGGTGTCATCCATCAGATAAATAACAGTCGCCGCTAATGCTTAAAATTACTGGATCCCAGCGGAGGCAAGGATCCAGTTAACTTCATACGAGTGATTGCACCAACTTGTGCGCTGCCTTGTAAACAGGATCCGCCTGCAGCTCATCCCAGGTCTTTGCCGGCGATGCCGGCACCAGCGCCGCAATTCGCGCCGCCGAACGCTTCGCATCAATCGCCACCGTGGGGTCCAAACCTGCCAGCAATTGATCGGCCTTGTCCGGTGAATTACATACCAGCACCATGTCGCAGCCCGCTTTCAAAGCCGCATGCGCGCCTTGCACGACATTGCCCGCCACACTAGCGCCTTCCATCGACAAATCGTCGCTGAAGATGACGCCCTCGAAGCCCAACTCATCACGCAGCAGACTCAGCCATTTGCGCGAGAAACCTGCCGGTTGACTATCAAAAAACGGGTAGATCACATGCGCCGGCATCACCGCCGACAAACTCATACCCAACCAACCATAGGGCGCTGCATCTTCTTTCAGAATATCTTTCGGATCGCGCTCATCAACCGGAATCGCAATATGCGAATCCGCTGCAACAAAACCATGTCCGGGAAAGTGCTTGCCGCAGTTCGCCATACCTGCTTGCAGTAATCCGTGATTGATATTTTTTGCGAGCATCGTGACAACACGTGGGTCGCGGTGAAATGCACGATCGCCAATCACCTCGGACGGACCATAGTCAAGATCGAGCACAGGCGTGAAGGATAAATCTACACCGCAGGCGCGCAACTCGGCTGCCAGCACATAACCCAGCGCAGTCGCCGCCTTGCAGGACTCGAGCACATCACGATCCCACAACTGACCAAGGCTGCGCATGGCCGGCAAACGGGTGAAGCCATCGCTACGGAAGCGCTGCACGCGACCGCCTTCATGATCGACCGCGATCAGGATGCCGGTGCGCGCGCGATGAATCTCTGCACACAACGCAGTCACTTGCGCGCGGCTTTCATAATTACGCGCGAACAGAATAACGCCACCCGTGAGTGGATGATGCAAGCGCCGCAGATCGTCGTCTGACAAAGACTTGCCCACCACATCCAGCATCACCGGCCCAAGCGGCTGTACAGCATTACTCATAGTTTCTCCACGATGACAAAAGCAACCGCGTATTCTGCCTCATCACTGATCGACACCTGCGCGCTGATGCCATGCGTTTGCATGAAATCGGTCAGTGCGCCACTGGTCACAACAATCGGCTTACCACTCGGTGCGTTAAGGAATTGTGCTGAGCGCCAGGTCATGGGCATGCGCATACCCAGACCAATCGCTTTCGAGAATGCTTCTTTGGCAGCGAAGCGCGTCGCCAGAAAGCGCAGCCCGCGGGCCTCGACCTTGGCTTTGCGGCGAAGGTATTTTTCCATTTCCTGCGGGCCGAGGATACGCTGTGCGAAACGGTCGCCATGCCGCGCTACCGCCGCCGCAATACGATCAATCCGAATTATGTCTGTACCAAGCCCGAAGATCATGCGTGCAGTGCGGCGTGTCTTGTCTGCGTCATGATGGCTTTCATCTCGCGCACAGCGTTTTCCCATCCAACAAACACCGCATGCGCGACGATGGCATGGCCGATATTCAGCTCGGCAATTTCGGGTATCGCGGCAATCGCTTGCACATTGGTGTAGTGCAGTCCGTGACCAGCGTTCACCTTCAAGCCATGGCGAACACCTGCAGCAACGCCGGCACGAATACGCTCGAGCTCTCGCTGCTGCTCATCACCTTCGGTATCCGCGTAGCGCCCGGTGTGAAGCTCAATGACGGGCGCACCTGCCTCTGCCGAAGCACGAATCTGTTCGGCATCAGCATCAATAAACAAGGAGACGCGAATACCTGCTTGTGCGAGCTGGGCGCAGGCACGCTTCACGTCATCGTAAAAACGTATGACATCCAGCCCACCCTCGGTGGTGACTTCATTGCGACGCTCTGGCACCAGACATACATCCTGCGGTTGAATACGACAGGCGATGTCCAGCATTTCTTCGGTGATGGCCGATTCGAGATTCATTCGTGTGGTCAGGCGCGGACGAATCAGCTCCACATCGGCATCTTTGATATGGCGTCTGTCTTCACGCAGATGCAAGGTGATCACGTCGGCACCCGCCTGCTCTGCCAGTAGCGCTGCTTGCAAGGGGTCGGGATATACCGTGCCACGCGCATTGCGCAAGGTGGCAACGTGATCGATATTGACACCCAGGTCGATCACTGCGCTGGTCGGATTCAGGAAGCTCATGCTGTTGTCGTCAAAGCTGCAGAAGATCGATCAAAATCTGCCGCGTGTTCAGGGTTACCCCACCAAGGTGATGCGCCAGTAAATGACGCATCAAGAATTTACTCTGCTGTTGCGTGACGCTATCGCTGTAATCGCCTGCTTCCATATCGATCAGTGTTTTACCCGATACCACTGGAAGGGTATCGCTGGCGACTGCCGCGCGAGGTCCACGCTCTGGCTCAAACACATAATAACGCGCTGGCTCGACTTGCTCACCGCCCTGCCCCAGCTCGGTGAGTTGGCCAGCGACACCCGATTCTTTAAGCAGCTGCAGCTCGAACTTACGCAGCACGATGCCCGCTGGTTCGCCGTGCGCAAGTTGGTTCAAAGCCGACATATACGCATCAAACAATACCGGGTGCGGATCGTCGCGCGCCAGTAGCTTGACTAGTAACTCATTCAGATAAAACCCGCATAACAGGGCCGAGCCCTCGACTGGTAGCAAGCCACCGACCCATTCAGCCGAGATCAGGGTACGCACCTCGGACTTACCACTCCAACTGAGCTGCAGCGGCTGAAAGGTTTGCAGTACACCACGCAACTTGGAGTGCGGCCGCTTGGCACCCTTAGCGACCACTGGCACACGACCGTAATCGCGCGCAAATACTTCAACGATTAGACTGGTTTCTTTATACGGGTAGCTGTGCAGGACAAAGCCGGGTTGGGCGATGACGCGATGCTCACGCTCTACCGATGTACTCCGCGCGGTCGACTTGCTACTGGTCGCAGGCTGTTTGACTGGCGCGTCCATGGTTCACTCGTAGCCGTAGGCACGCAGTGAAGCCTCGTTATCTGCCCAACCGGATTTCACCTTGACCCAGATCTCGAGATAGACCTTGCCGCCGAATAGCTTCTCCATGTCGAGCCGCGCTTGGGTGGAAATCTCTTTGAGTCGGGCGCCCTTCTGTCCGATCAGCATAGCCTTGTGCGCATCACGACCGACCAGAATAGCGGCGAACACACGACGCAAATTACCTTCCTGCTCGAACTGCTCGATGATCACTGTGCTGGTATACGGCAGCTCATCACCCACAAAGCGGAAGACTTTCTCGCGCACGATTTCAGCAGCGAGGAATTTTTCGCTGCGGTCGGTGATATCGTCGTCATCGAAAATCCGCTCGCCTTCGGGCAGATGCTGGCGAATCTCGCCTTCAAGCCGATCAAGCTGAAAGCCTTGCTTGGCCGACACCGGCACGATCGCCGCGAAATCAAATTTTTGCGCGACCTCCTGCGCAAACTTCATCAAGATGGCTTTGTCTTTAACGTGATCAGCTTTGTTGATGACGAGGATGGCCGGTACCGTCGACGGCAATAGCGACAATACTTTTGCATCGGCATCACCGAAATGTCCTGCCTCAACCACGAATAGCACCACATCGGCGGCGGTAAGCGTCGTAGTGACGGTGCGATTTAGTGTCTTGTTGAGCGCATTGCTATGACGCGTTTGGAAGCCGGGCGTATCGATGTACACATACTGCGCATCGTCATGGGTTTGTATGCCAGTGATGCGGTGGCGCGTGGTTTGCGCCTTGCGCGAGGTGATACTGACCTTGGCACCGACCAGCTTGTTCATGAGCGTGGACTTGCCCACATTGGGCCGCCCGACAATCGCAATGTAGCCGCACCGAAAACCAGCGGCGGCGGGCTCTGTGCTCATGCAGATTTGCTTTGACTGACTGACGCGGCGTGGGAGGCGTCCGCATCCAGCGGCAGCTCATCCTGTTCCTTGGCGGTGGCCTTGGATTGCCGGCTGGGTCGTTTCTCGGGTTCCGGGGGTTCGGACTGTATGGTCGCGATACCCGCCAACTTTAGCTGTGCCGTACGCTGACGGGTTTTCTTGGGTTCGGTCGGCGCCTTGACCAGTGCAAGTTGTACTGACTCGAGCGCCAGTCGGGCAGCGGCCTGCTCACCCGCACGGCGGCTACCGCCGGTACCGAACACTTGAATATCGAGTTTGGGTACAAGACACTCGATCTCGAACTCTTGGTTATGCGCAGCACCGTGCGTCGCAACCACGTTGTACTGCGGCAGCGGAATCTTTTTACCCTGCAAAAACTCTTGCAGCAGTGTCTTGGCGTCTTTACCTAATGTTTTGGGGTCGACGGTTTGCAGGATAGGCACGTACATGGCGCGGATGACATCACGCGCCGCGTCGAACCCACTGTCGAGATAGATCGCACCGAACAAGGCCTCGAGCGTGTCAGCGAGAATCGAGGGACGACGAAAACCACCCGACTTCAACTCGCCCTCGCCTAACCGCAGAAACTGAGATAACTCGAGCCGCTGCGCGATTTCATAGAGCGACTGCTGCTTAACCAGATTGGCGCGCAGTCGCGACAGATCACCTTCGTCGATCTTGTTGAATTTTTCGAACAGCAGCGCAGCGACGACGCAGTTGAGCACCGAGTCGCCGAGGAACTCGAGTCTTTCATTGTGCAGGCTGCTATGGCTGCGATGTGTCAGCGCCTGCTGCAGCAGCGCAGCGCTCTTGAAGGTGTGGCCCAGCCGTTGTTGCAGTAGCGCGATATCCATTGCGTCTCGCTGCTAGTTCGCAGCCTCGTCTTGCCCATCGTCGACGTTACTACCTCGGTACTCAATCAGCAGGCTGGTTGGACCGAACAAGGGGATTCTCTTTTCATATTTGAAACGAACCCGCATCGTGTCGCCCCGACCGCTGATCTGAAGATCCTTG
>JBIKUP010000107.1:0-5589 GCA_044347535.1 Burkholderiaceae bacterium | reverse complement strand
AGCGCCTTTGTCGCTGCCCGCTGGTGTTGTTGGCAGTAACTTGCCGTACCTCATGGTCTGTCTTTGTTACTGCCGCCTAGCCATCAGCCAGCGATAAAAACGCTTCTAATTTAGGAGTGAACATGAAATGGACCGACACGATACAAATCGCTGAAGCGCTGTTTGACACACATCCTGATATCGACCCGCTGACCGTGCGCTTTACCGACCTACATCGCTGGGTGACAGAGCTCGATGGCTTTGCTGACGATCCGGCACGGTCCGGCGAAAAGATTCTCGAGGCAATCCAGATGGCATGGATCGAGGAGGCGAAGTAGGGTCGCTAGGCATCAATCAGTGCCCGCAGTGATCGATTTTCCATCAAGCAGTCGCGGCTTCTGCTGAAGTACGCTGTACCAACCTCGGCTCGCTCCATCCTTCGCCTTGCATCATGTCTAGCATCAGCTCGCGATGCTGCGCGAAGAATGCATACAGCGAATACGCGATACAGGCCGCTGGAATTTCCTCGAGTCCGCCGTCCACCAGCGACAGGTAAATCACGTCGCGCGCACTGGCGATTGCAAAGCGCAATGCTACTTTCTCGAGCGTAATTCCAGGCGTAGGACAGCGCAGACCTTCGGCTGCCCTTACGCCATCGTCATCGTCGGAGGCGCATGAGGAAAGATCGCCACTACGGCGCACAATGGCAGTATTCACTGCACCCTTGATGACGCTGGCCAAGGCGCCGACCAGCAGCGGGGCGAAATAACTCTCGAACTGGTCGCTTTTCATCTGCGCCCGCAGCAGATTCCCGAAGATGCCGCCGAACACAACACTGGCAAAGGCATAGGGAAGCAGGCCAATTAGGCCAAGCTTCAACTTGCGCTCGAAAGACAGTCGACTACGGTCGACACTCGGAACTATGCGTTCGGTGCTACCTTTGAACAGCTCAACGGTGACAGCCTCCGCGAGGAGCGCGATCGTCCGCCGGCCCAGCTTACCGACGTCCGCAGCTCTTAATCCCGGTGTGTAAGCTACGACGGCGATGCTGGCGCCGTGGACTGCCACGACCGCTGCCGGCACCACTGTATGGGCCAGCGGGGCATATACCTCTTGATTGTGCATGGAGTGCTGTACATGGGACGCGCCAAAGGCGATAACACTGGTAGCGGCGACCATCAGACCCGGATAGCCGGAGCCATAGTAAGTGGCGGTACCAGCCGCGATGCCGGTAACTAGTCCTGCTGCTGCAGCGAGTGCCGTGCCGCAAGCACCACCATCCGTTCTTGATGCTACGAACCGGTAGCCGCATCCGCCTGCTGCCACACCCGTCATCACCGAAGCTGTGATCCGCAGACCTGACGCTGGGACGTTCGACAGCGCGATAAAGGTACCGGCGTTCACGACTCTGCCCACACCATGCCATAGCAACTCCGCAGTACCACGCATCAAACTCAATGCGGGCCAACTATATCCACAGGATGGCGTCGAACACGTGTCGATATTGCTGTTAGTTCGCGAACGAGTGTTCGGTACTACGGATTCTTTTGTACTGTTGGAGTCCGTTGAATCGATGCTACTAGACGATTCGTCAGATCGGCTTTCGAATTCTGAGACAGTGATGCTGCTGTCCGATGGTTCAACGACCGACGATTCGTACAGAGCGGCAGGGGTCCGCGATGTCAGTGCAAGGCTCATACGGTGTTCCTAAGGGAGCAACGCGCAGTGGGTAACGCCGAGTTCGGCCAGATTCCGGTGTTCGTACAGTATTTTTTATGACAGAAAAGTTACCGTTCAGTGACGTACACAAAAATACCATCGAAAAAAAGCCCACGCGGTTTGGCGTGGGCTTTGGTAAAAATCTACTTGAAGCGCTTAGTCTTCTCGTCGTAAATGCGGGAAGAGAATCACATCGCGAATATTCGGCGAGTCAGAGATCAGCATCATCAGTCGGTCGATACCTATGCCGCAACCACCGGTCGGTGGCATGCCGTATTCAAGCGCGCGGATATAGTCGGCGTCGTAGTACATAGCCTCATCATCACCCGCCTTTTTAGCGGCGACTTGCGCTTGGAAGCGTGCCGCTTGGTCTTCGGCATCGTTTAGCTCCGAGAATCCATTTGCGATCTCGCGCCCGGTAATGAATAACTCAAAGCGCTCCGTGATGCCGGGCACGCTGTCGGAGGCTCTTGCTAGCGGCGAGACTTCGACCGGGTAGTCGATGATAAACGTGGGCTCCCATAGCTGCGACTCAGCGGTTTCTTCAAACAGCGACAACTGAAGTGCGCCAAGGCCAGAAATGATGTGCGGCTCGACGCCGAATTTTTTCAGCTCGGCTTTGAGGAATTTTTCATCGTTCAGCTGTGTCGCTGTGTAGTGCGGAGCGAATTTATTGATCGCCTGCAGAATCGTCATCCGATGGAAGGGCTTGGAAAAATCCAGCTCACGCCCTTGGTACGTCAGTTGTGCAGTACCGTGTGCATCAATCGCTGCTTGACGAATCAGCGCCTCGGTGAAATCCATCAGCCAACGATAATCTACATACGCGGCATAGAACTCCATCATGGTGAATTCTGGGTTGTGCCGGGGTGATACGCCTTCGTTGCGGAAGTTGCGGTTCACCTCAAACACGCGATCAAAGCCACCCACCACCAAGCGCTTTAGATACAGCTCGGGCGCGATGCGCAGGTACATTTCCATGTCGAGCGCGTTGTGGTGTGTGATGAAAGGCTTGGCCGCCGCGCCGCCGGGAATGACGTGCAGCATCGGCGTCTCGACTTCCATGAAGCCTTCTTTTTCCATAAAGCGACGGATCGACGCAATGGCAGCAGTACGCGCCTTGAAAGTGCGGCGCGTTTCTTCGCTCATGATCAGGTCGACATAGCGCTGACGGTACTTGGTTTCCTGATCGACCAAACCATGAAACTTGTCTGGCAACGGGCGCAGCGATTTGGTCAGCAGGCGCAGCTTGCTTACTTTGACCGTGAGTTCACCGGTTTTGGTTTTGAATAGCGTACCCTCGGCACCGAGAATGTCACCGATGTCCCAGTGCTTGAAAGCCTGATGTAATTCTTCGCCGACGCCATCGTTCGAGATATACAGCTGAATACGGCCATCAGCACGAATTCCTGAGGCATCCTGTAGCGTGGCGAAGGATGCTTTACCCATCACACGCTTGAGCATCATGCGGCCGGCAACGACGACTTCGACATTCTGTGCTTCGAGCGCCTCACGCTCGCTATCGTTGTGCTGTGCGTGTAGGTCAGCGGCTTTGTGCTGAGGACGGAAGTCATTCGGGAAGGCGATACCGTGCTCACGTAAGGCGGCGAGTTTCGCGCGACGTTCCGCGATGATGGTGTTCTCGTCTTGCTCTTGCTGTATGGGTTCGTTTTTATCAGTCATTGTTTTTTTGTGTGGCGACATGGCTGGGCGTTAAACACCCTGTTTCAGCGAAGCGGCGATAAATTCATCCAGATCGCCATCGAGTACCGCTTTGGTGTTGCCCGTTTCAAAGTTAGTGCGTAGATCTTTGATACGCGATTGGTCGAGTACGTAAGACCGAATCTGATGGCCCCAACCAATATCCGTCTTGGAGTCTTCGAGTTTCTGCTGCTCGCTCATGCGTTTACGCAGCTCGAGTTCATACAGCCGTGATTTCAGCATCGCCCACGCCTCGGCGCGGTTGCGGTGCTGCGAGCGATCATTCTGGCATTGCACAACAATGCCACTCGGCGTATGGGTCAGACGTACGGCAGAGTCGGTTTTGTTAATGTGCTGTCCACCTGCACCGGAAGCGCGGTAGGTATCAACGCGTACATCGGCAGGATTGACGTCGATATCGATCGATTCATCAATTTCCGGATACACAAATAAACTCGAGAACGAGGTGTGTCGGCCACCGGCCGAGTCGAAAGGCGATTTACGTACCAAACGATGTACGCCGGTCTCAGTACGCAAGAAGCCATACGCGTAGTCGCCCTCAACCTTGATACTGGCGGTCTTGATGCCTGCCACATCGCCCTCGGACTCTTCCAAGATTTCGGTCTTGAAACCTTTACGCTCGCAGTAGCGTACGTACTGGCGCAGCAGCATGGAAGCCCAATCTTGCGCCTCGGTACCGCCGGCACCGGCTTGGATATCAATGAAACAATTGTTTTTGTCGAGCGGGTTCGAGAACATGCGCCGGAATTCCAGCGTTTCGACCTGCGATCTCAATTGCTCGGCGTCAGATTCGACTGCGACTAGCGTGTCGATGTCGCTTTCTTCACGCGCTATCTCGAGCAGCTCGGTGGTGTCGCGCAGTCCCGCGTGAATCGCGGTTAGCGATTCAACGATGGCTTCGAGTGATTTTTTTTCTTTGCCGAGATCTTGCGCGCGCTTGGGGTCTTCCCAAACTTTCGGGTCTTCCAGCTCGGCGTTAACTTGTTCGAGTTTCTCTGACTTCAGATCGAAGTCAAAGATACCCCCGAAGATCTTGCTCGCGCGCGGTTAGATCGGCGAGCAGGGCGGTGAGGGCGTTGAGGCGTTCGGCTTCCATGACTATTTTGGCTCCTGCAAAACCCACGATTATACGTTGCGCCGCCCGGCGATGCCTCCGGCGGCCAGCTTGGGCGTCGAACACAGACCGTGATGTACGGTGAGGCGCCACCAACGACGGTAGCGATGTTTTGTTTGGGACTTTTAGGCGGAAGGTTCTGCAAACGCCACCATTAGCTGCACAGTGGTTCGCCCGTTGTATTCATTGGCATCCAGCCTGTAGGCGGCACGGATGCGGTCGGGTAGGCTGTCGGCATGGTTGAACCAGATCGCGTCAAACTTACGATTGTCGCGTTGCAGTTGCAGCTTCAGATGCTTGTCCTTCAACACGCGCTGGCTGAGTACCTGAAACTCGTCACAGAACAGCGGTGGTGCAAATCCCTGACCCCATACTTGGTCGTCGAGTTGGCCGATAAAATCCAACGTGTAGTAAGCAGGTGGTAGCGACCCGTCATGCTCGAGTACATGCTCGAGATCTGCTGCCGTTAAGGACTCGCGCGCCACTTGTTCAAACGCTTCTGAAAACAGCGCGAAATTCTCTTCACGCAGCGATAAGCCGGCAGCCATGGCGTGGCCCCCGAATTTATCGATCAAGTGTGGATGGCGTTTATAAACAAGATCTAGCGCATCACGCAGGTGGAATCCGGGAATCGATCTTCCTGAGCCTCTGATCATGCCGTTGCCGGCCGGCGCGAAGGTAATCGTGGGGCGGAAGAATTTTTCTTTCAGGCGCGATGCCACGATACCGATCACTCCTTGATGCCAGCTTGGGTCGAACAGAGTGAGAGCGGCTTTATCGCTTGGCGCGATGTTTTCCAGCGAGGCTAGGGCGGCTTCTTGTATGCCAGCTTCGATGTCGCGGCGATCGCGGTTAATGTCGTCGAGTTGGCGGGCAATATCCCAGGCGCGCTGATTGTCATCAGTTAACAGACACTCGATGCCGAGCGACATATCGGCTAATCGTCCTGCGGCGTTCAGTCGCGGCCCGGCGGTGAAGCCGAGATCGAAGGGATTGGCTTTACGTACCTCACGTCCCGCCACTGAGAACAGCGCTGCGATACCGGGGTGTGCGCG
>JBIKUP010000106.1:0-5606 GCA_044347535.1 Burkholderiaceae bacterium | reverse complement strand
ATCACTGTCGCAGGTTTGGACCATGGTCGAGATCATGCCGACCAGGCCCATACGCTGCCCATCCTCCGGGCTGAAAATTCGCGTGACGCCGTACTCGTGCAGTTCGTTGATCTCATTGGCAACGATCACTCCGCCGCCGCCGCCAAACACTTTGATGTGCGCGCCGCCGCGCTCGCGCAGCAGATCGATCATGTACTTGAAGTACTCCAGATGACCGCCCTGATAACTGGATACGGCGATTCCGTGCGCATCTTCCTGCAAGGCGGCAGTAACAATCTCGTCAACCGAGCGGTTGTGGCCAAGATGAATGACCTCGGCACCTTGGGACATCAAGATGCGGCGCATGATGTTGATCGATGCGTCGTGGCCATCAAACAAAGAAGCCGCCGTGACAAAACGGATTTTGTTTTGGGGCGTGTAAGAGGTGAGGTTCTGCGCGACGGAAAGGTCGGTCATGGGGGTTCTCTCCGGTCGACCAGCATGCCGCTGGCCGCGATGATTTTCTGATTGACGCTTACGTTAACGTCAAGGCGACTGAGTATAGCCGGAAATAATCGCCGGCGATGAAGGGTACCCGGTAGAAATGAGCAGTTAACGCCGGCTGCTGCGGCCTCTGCAGGCTGGCGTCGGCCAAGAAACCGTGTTCGGGATGATCTGGTCATCAGATCCATCAGGCCATTGCGGGCGATAAGGCGACCGGGCGACCAGGGGAATGGACGAATTGTTGTCAGCTATAAGAGATCAATACCAAACTGCTTCAACAGACTTGCCAGCAGTACAAAACACACGAGGCTGATCACGGCGCAAGAAGCCAAACTTAGCCAGAAGCCGAGTCGCTGATGCAGAAAAGGGAAAACCAAGAATATCGGCAAGGTTGGAAGCACGTACCAGAAGGTATACCAAGCGTAGTTGGAAATTTTTTCCTTGGGCTCATTCTCCACATGCAGCCAGATCATCGCGAGGATAGTAACGATTGGCAGCGCTGCAATCAGGCCGCCTAGCTTGTCGCTCCGTTTTGCGACTTCAGACACCAGCACCACGACGCCGGCGCTGAGTAGAAATTTGGTGATTATCCAAGCCATGATTTCAGCATACTCGCTAACTGGTATGCCAATGCCATGTTATTCCACCGTTACCGACTTCGCCAGGTTGCGCGGTTTGTCGACATCAGTGCCACGCCCGAGCGCAGTGTGATAGGCGAGCAGCTGCAGCGGTACCACATGCAGGATAGGCGAGAGTGGCCCGTAGTGCTCAGGCATACGAATAACGTGCAAGCCTTCGCTTGAGCTGATGCGAGAATCCGCATCGGCGAAAACATAGAGCTGACCGCCACGCGCGCGAACTTCCTGCATATTTGATTTCAGCTTTTCGATCAGCGCATCGTTTGGCGCGACGGTCACCACCGGCATCTCCTCAGTCACCAGCGCTAACGGACCATGCTTTAACTCACCGGCAGGGTAGGCTTCGGCGTGGATATAGGAAATCTCTTTTAGCTTGAGTGCGCCTTCCAATGCAATCGGATAGTGCAGACCGCGTCCTAGGAAGAGTGCATTTTCTTTTCTCGCAAAGGCGTCTGCCCAGGCAATGATTTGCGGCTCTAGCGCGAGCACTGAGGAAATTGCCATCGGTAGATGACGCAAGTCTTTCAGATACTCGGCCTCTGCCTCGGCGCTCAACCTCCCGCGCAGCTTGGCCAGCGTCAGCGTCAGTAGAAACAGCGCAGTGAGTTGCGTAGTGAAGGCTTTGGTAGACGCGACACCAATCTCGACGCCTGCTCGCGTCAGATAGGCCAGTGTGGTCTCACGCACCATTGCCGAGGTGGCGACGTTACAAATCGCAAGCGAGTGACGATGGCCGAGCTGTTTGGCGTATTTCAGCGCTGCTAAAGTGTCAGCGGTTTCGCCGGACTGCGAGATCACTACCACTAAGGCATTCGGATTTATCGCAGGCTCGCGGTAGCGGTATTCGCTGGCAATTTCTACTTGGGTGGGAATGCCCGCAATTGACTCTAACCAGTAACGCGCGGTCATGCCAGAGTAGTAGCTGGTGCCGCAGGCAAGTATCTGAATGCTGTCGATGCTGGTAAAGACCTCGTGGGCTCTTTCACCAAACACATCGGGCGCAAAGCCAAGTACACCTTCAAGCGTGTCGCTAATAGCGGCGGGTTGCTCGAAAATTTCCTTTTGCATGTAGTGGCGGTAGGGGCCAAGATCGATGGCGCCGGAATAAGCATGAACCGTCTGCGCTACGCGCTCGACGGGTTGATCGGTTTTGTCAGTAATGCGTGCGCCTGTCACCGTGACATCGACCACATCGCCTTCTTCTAGGTAGATAATCTGATCGGTGGTGCCTGCCAATGCCATTGCGTCCGAAGCGATGAAAGTCTCTTCGTGACCGATGCCCACCACTAGCGGGCAGCCTAGGCGGGCGCCGACAACCCGATTGGGCTCGTCATCACAGAACACTGCAATCGCGAATGCGCCATGCAGCTGCTTGACTGCCTTTTGCACAGTGCGGAGTAAATCGCCGTCGTACAGATCGTGAATCAGATGTGCAACGGCTTCAGTATCGGTTTGCGATTCGAACACATAACCTTTTTTACTCAGCGTCTCGCGTAGCGATTCGTAGTTCTCAATGATGCCGTTGTGAACGAGCGCTATTTTTGCGCGTTCCTGAGTACTAGAAAAATGCGGATGCGCGTTGTTCGTTGCTGGTGCGCCATGGGTAGCCCAGCGCGTGTGGGCAATGCCAGTGTGGCCGACCAGTCCAGTAGTTTCGACTTGCGAGGCCAACTCGGCAACGCGTGACACACTGCGCGAGCGCTTGAGACCTTGCTCATGAACTGCCACGCCGCAGGAGTCGTAGCCGCGATACTCAAGGCGACGCAAGCCCTCGAGGAGCACTGGAACGATATTACGTTGAGCGACGGCGCCGACAATACCGCACATGCTTTGTCCTATTTCTTGGTTTTCACCGGCCGTTGCCAGCCAGTGATGCTGATTTGTTTGGCGCGCGACACGGTCAGGCTATCCGGCGGCGCATCTTTGGTCAGTGTTGTACCGGCCCCCAGTGTTGCCCCTTTGCCCACCGTGACCGGAGCGACTAGTTGGGTATCGCTGCCGATGAAGGCGTCATCTTCAATGACGGTGCGGTGTTTGTTGGCGCCATCGTAGTTGCAAGTGATGGTGCCAGCACCGATGTTCACGCGCGCGCCTACAGTGGCGTCACCGACATACGCAAGATGGTTAGCCTTGCTGTGGGCATCGAACTGGCTGTTTTTTATTTCGACGAAATTGCCCACATGGACATCGGCACCCAATTCAGTACCCGGCCGCAGTCGCGCATAAGGACCGATTTGTGCATCGGTGCCAATAGTAGCGCCGTCGATATGCGAGAAAGCTTTA
The DNA here is from genome assembly GCA_044347535.1 of Burkholderiaceae bacterium. Lineage (GTDB taxonomy): Bacteria > Pseudomonadota > Gammaproteobacteria > Burkholderiales > Burkholderiaceae_D > Pernthalerella. The sequence continues at coordinate 2,202 of JBIKUP010000106.1, read as the reverse complement.
ATGGTTACACCGCGATCAATTTTTGCATCGCGAATCACGCAGTTGGCGCCGATGCTCACGCCATCGCCCAGCACGACCTCGCCCTCAAACACGCAACCGACATCAATCGACACATCGCGTCCGCACCTGAGTACGCCACGAACATCGATACGGTTAGGGTCAGCCAGCGTGACGCCTTGGTCGAGTAGGGTATTAGCGATATTGCGCTGGTAGATACGCTCAAGCTCAGCCAGTTGTACCTTGCTGTTGACGCCCAGCGTTTCCCAAACTTGAGCTGGTTGCGCTGATTCAACCGGGATGCCATCGTGTACCGCCATCGCGATGACATCGGTCAGGTAGTACTCCTGCTGCGCATTGTTGTTCGAGAGCTTACCGAGCCAGGTTTTCAGGGCGCGGGTAGGGGCAACCAAAATGCCAGTATTCACTTCTTGAATGGCGCGTTCGCTTTCACTGGCGTCTTTCTGCTCGACGATGCGAACGATGCGCTTATCGGCACGAACAATTCTGCCGTAGCCGGTCGGATCTTCCAAGTCGACCGTCAGCACGGCCAGCTTTTCCTTGCCGGCTTTGTCGACAAGCGTCTGCAAAGTTTGGGCAGCGGTGAGCGGTACATCGCCGTACAGCACCAGCGTAGGAACGGCATCATCCAGTGCATCGGCTGCTTGCATCACCGCGTGCCCGGTGCCGAGTTGCGGCGCCTGCAACACGAAACATAAATCATCGGCAGCAAGCCGTGAGGGCACCATATCGCCGCCATGGCCGTAGACGACACACACACGCGAAGGATTTAGCGTCCTGGCAGTGTCTATGACGTGGGATAGCAAGGGTTTGCCGGCCAGAGGATGCAGCACTTTGGGCAGGTCGGACTGCATGCGCTTGCCCATGCCGGCGGCGAGGATGACTACATTCATAGGGAGCGCAGAATAAGATTCAAAATTCTAGCATGCGTGATGACGCGAACTACCGAGTGTAAAGCGACCAGATTCCATGTTTTATGAACGCTCAAGCCGGTTTGCCAAGACTGATGCCGGTCATGAGTAAATGTTAACGATCGGTGTCTGTCGGGCCGCACAGGGCTCATCATCAAACGCGATATCGCCGTTTTTGTCTGCCACACCCGTCGCGCTGAGGCTGCTGAATTCAAACAGCGAGCGGTCCATCAGATGGGACGGTACGACGGTACTCAGCGACGAGAAAATATTGTCAACGCGGCCCGGATATTTTTTCTCCCAATCGCGAAGCATCATCTTGATCTGCTTGCGCTGAAGGTTTTCCTGGCTGCCGCAGAGATCACAAGGAATAATCGGAAATTGACGTAGCTCGGCGTAGCGTTCGGTATCGACCTCGCGAACATAAGCCATGGGTCGTATCACGATGTGCTTGCCGTCATCGGATTGCAGCTTAGGCGGCATTGCTTTCAGTTTACTGCCGAAGAACATGTTCAAGAAAAAGGTCTCGATAATGTCATCACGGTGATGACCAAGTGCGATCTTGGTCGCACCAAGTTCGCCAGCGACCCGATAAAGAATGCCCCGGCGCAGACGCGAGCAGAGTGAGCAGGTGGTTTTCCCCTCGGGGATCAGGCGCTTGACTATGCTGTAGGTGTCTTGTGTTTCGATATGAAACGGCACATCGACACTGCGCAAATAATTAGGAAGTACCTCAGCAGGGAAGCCGGGTTGTTTTTGATCGAGGTTGACTGCGACAATGTCAAAGTGAATCGGCGCGCGCTCGCGCATCGTCAGCAGGATATCCAGTAGCGCATAACTATCTTTGCCGCCCGATAGGCACACCATCACCTTGTCGCCGTCTTCGATCATGTTGAAGTCGCCGATCGCTTGCCCGACGAGGCGACACAAGCGTTTATGTAGCTTGTTGTTCTCGTAAGCGACTTTTTCCGCTTGCCGTGCGGTGGGGCCAATCATGGTCACGCTAGTCATGTCGAGTCTTTAATGTGGAGCACTTCGACGCCGACAGCGTCGCAGTCAGGGTAGACATCTGGTTTTTGTGTTGAAACCTGCGCCGCGCGTACTTTTGGGTGCAACAGCAAGCTTCGTGCAATGTCATCGCAGAGGGTTTCTTGCAAATGCGTATGACCTTGCGAAACACGCTGCTGAATCGTGTTGCGGATGAAATCGTAATCGAGCACTTCATGCAGTTCGTCTTTTGTCGGCGTCGAAGCGGCAAGTGGCACGTAGAGCT
>JBIKUP010000105.1:0-5609 GCA_044347535.1 Burkholderiaceae bacterium | reverse complement strand
CGCACTGGTGCTGTTCTCTGGCGGACAAGACTCCACCACCTGCCTTGCCTGGGCATTACAACGCTACGCGCGTGTAGAAACCCTGGGCTTTGAATACGGACAGCGCCACGCAATTGAGCTCACTGTACGCCCGAACATTCTGCAAGCCATACGCACGCTCGACTCAAGTTGGGCGCCTCGCCTCGGTGAAGATCATATGCTGGATTTGTCGGTGCTCGGCGAAGTATCAGAAACAGCACTGACGCGTGACAGCGAGATCACGATGCAGGCTGATGGCTTGCCGAATACCTTTGTGCCTGGTCGTAATTTGTTATTCCTGACGCTGGCGGCAGCTCTGGCCTATCGGCGCGGTATCCGTGTGCTGGTCGGAGGCATGTGTGAAACCGATTACTCTGGATACCCAGATTGTCGCGACGAGACCGTGCGCGCATTGCAATCAGCACTCCGTCTCGGTATGAACACACAGCACACTATTGAAACACCCCTGATGTGGCTGGACAAAGCCGCAACATGGCAGCTAGCCGATCAGCTGGGAGGTGCAGCACTGATCGACTTGATTCGAACCGAGACACATACCTGTTACCTCGGTGAACGTCATCAGTTACATGAGTGGGGTTACGGCTGTGGCGACTGCCCAGCTTGTGAATTGCGTGCAAAAGGTTACCAAACCTATCGGGCAAGCGCTTAATGGTTTGCTTGTCCGTTCATCGAAAAACAGTTCGATTTCATTTACGCATAATCACAACACTTTTCTCTGCAATACAGCAATTCAAATGAAATTTTGCAGCTGCGGTTGCTAATCATCTTTTTTATTTTTACCGCATAAGAAACAATCGCGCCGCTTCTCTCGATCTTGAATTGAAGATCGTATCGACGAGAAGTAGCAACTTCTTGTTTTATCGATTGTTGAATGCGCAGATTTTTTCTCCGATGCAGCCCGCTGGTTGCCGCATTTTTCTTCACTACTGTATCGGCGCAAACACCGGGCGCTGCTAAGAATGCGGTTGTTGCAACCTCAGGCGGTGGCAATGCCGTCGACAAGCTGGGTGGCATCCAACTATCTATTAGTCTTGGCACAGCAAAGTGTGACAGCCATAGCGTCGTTCGCAATAGCGAAGCCGTGGCATCGAGTGTCAGGGCAGGTGGCCGAGTAGCCACCACCGATATCAAGAATCATGCGCACTACCAAGCCGAGTCCGTTAGCGTAAACCTCGGCACTGGCTTCTCTGCGAAAGGCAAGCTCGCCCCGACCGGCGCTGGCGTCGGCTTCGGCAAAGACAGCGATAGCGCTGCGAGCACTACACACGCCGGCATCAGTGGCGTAGCTGGCGACACTGCTGTACGCACCGGTGACAAGGAAGCGGGTATCGCAAAGATCTTCGATGCAGACAAGGTACAGAAGGAAGTAGCTGCGCAGACGCAGATCACGCAGATGTTCAGCACCTTAGCGCCAAAGGCCGTAGCGACGTTTGCGGATGGGTAGATCAAAGCGCTCAACGACAAACCAAAAACTGAAACTGATCCGCAGCAGCGGACCGCCCTGCTCGCTGAAAAAGTGCAATGGGATGAAGGCGGCGCGTACCGTGTGCTGATGCACACGGCTGTTGGAGGTCTCGTCGGCGATGTCAGTGGCGCTGCCGGCGCAGGCACCGCAGGGATAGCAGCACCAAAGCTCAACGAGATGTAAGCGAGCCTTGAAGATGCACTCATCAAAGCGGGCATGAATGCCACGCTTGCAAAAGGCATGGCGGCGCATAGCGGCTACACCGAGAGCCCAATGCCGCTGACTCACTCTCGAACAAATCATTGATCTTCGTAAAACTGATCATCTCGCCACGGAAAGATCGAACTCATCTTCCATTGAAGCTTCGATGAAAATATCCTTTGCGCCAGCAAAAAACGCTGATAGTGAAGTCAGGGTGATCTGCGTGTAGGAAGCTCGTATTGACAGCATCTTGAAGAATGTCGAGCCCCTGACGCGGATGTTTAACTATGTGGTAGCACGAGTTATCACAAGCTCTCCCTCAAACAACCTACCGATGGTTATTTTCGAAAGCGCGACGAAATGATAGGTGAAGAAATCGCAGATTTGAGTCTAAAGGTTGTACGTGAAATGCGCTTGCGGGATGGCGAGCGAATAGTACTAGCGGGCCCTATAGACTATAAATGGCGGCACATGAGTTCTATCAACCATAACGTTTTCCGACTTGACATGTCCGGCAACATCATCTGGCAAGTGCGACGAAAAGAAATTTTATTCGCAGATTGGGGGAAGCCTGATAAAACCCCAGTGATTATCGATCCCGCTTTTGCAACCGAAGACTGTGACTCGTTTGCGAGCATGGGAACTCATTTTTTCGTGCGACGCCCCTCTGATAACAATCAACCATATCTTCCAAAGTTCAACTACGAGTATTTTGAGGACTATGCGCCTGGGCGCCTTCTTGCGATAAGCACATACGAATTGGAGTATGACTTGGACCCAGAGACAGGAATAGCAGCTTGCACGGGCGTCCCTGTTAACTAAAGAGCCAAAGATACGCGTAGGCACCGGCGATGAGGAAGCGATAGCGCAGCTTTGATTGCGCCGCAACCAACGGGGATTCAGTTACGCCCCGATGGCGCACTCTTGAATTTATGGTAAGTGCTGTTTCTGCGAGAGACGGCGCAGCATGCGCCTGATGCTTTTGTCCGCTTTGAAAACTTCGCTCAGTCTGAGTCGACATAAGTCACAACTTTTAATTCGAAAACAGCTTCCGGAAAGGGGAGCATTCCACACACAATTCGAAGAGAACTACACCGATATCGATGCTCGTTGGTAGCTACTCTGGTTTGCAGCCGTATGGTAGACCTATGATCTAGGTGTAGGAACGGACGTGGTGACATTGCCCCCGCTTGGATTGCATAAGTGAATCCATAAAATGGAAATTCGAATCCGACCAGTTAGCTGCAGCGATAAATTCGCTCTTGAACTGGATGAATTTTGGCCAAAGGGCGGCTATATAAAATTTTTGAAAAGTTTTTGTCACCACATTGGCGCTGGGTTTTTAGACTGGCAGCAGCGCTTGGACTCTGGCGTTGGTCACATCAGGTTTGATAATGAAGAATTAGTCGTTTATTGGTCTGATTTTCCTGACACTTTTTCTTTTGACTGTAACAGCCAAGTTCAGGCGGAGCGCCTAAAGCACCTTGTCGATGAATATCTTGCTGGGTATGCCTGCCACGAATCGGGCCGATTAAGCCGCGTGCCGATCCGCATGTTCTGGCGCTCCTTGTAGTTGCGCCAACAGCCTAGCCTCTTTTTCTTTGGCGTTACGCAGATGGCGCTCCTTGACGTGCCCATAGCCACGAATCTCTTCTGGTATGCGCGCGACTTCTGTAACCAAGGGCACGGTTCTAGAATTCAACGAAGCACATAGCGAAGTAATGGTGGCGCAGTACTGCTCGATCAGCGCGCGCTCGCTCTTACGTTCTTCGGTATGGCCAAAGGGATCAAATAAACTACCGCGCAGAAAGCGCAGCTTGGCAAGGATTGGGAACACTCTACCGACCCAACTACCGTAGGGCTGCTTGATCAGATGACCTTTGTCATCGCGCTTGGAGAGCAACGGCGGCGCCAGGTGGTACTTGATCTCGTAGTCACCTTCAAACATCGAAGCAATGCGAGCTTTGAATGCTGGGTCGCTGTGCAGTCGCGCGACTTCATACTCATCTTTGTACGCCATTAGCTTGAACAGATAACGTGCTACTGCCTCGGTCAGTTGCAAGCTCTCACCTTCAGCGACCACTCGCCGTTCATCCGCGCGAACGCGCTCAACGAAGCTACGATAACGCTGCGCATAGCCAGCGTTCTGGTACTGCGTGAGAAATTCCGTACGATGTGAAATCAATTCATCGAGTGACTGCTTACGTTTGAACGCAATTACCTGCGCCGGCGACTGTGCATTCAAACTCTGCTCGAGTGCAGCAAGATCATGCGCAGCGAGTCGACCCCACGCAAATGATTGCTGGTTAAAATCAACCGACACACCATTCAGCTTGATCGCTAGCATCAGCGCTGCCTCGGGCAATGGTACCCAGCCACGCTGCCAGGCATAGCCGAGCATGAACATATTGGTAGCGATGGAATCGCCCATCAGCGCGGTGGCGATCTTTCCTGCTTGTACCGCATCGACGTGATCATCACCACAGGCACTGCGAATCGCTTCGACCGATGTCGCGTCCGGATAAACCCAATCCGGATTTTTAACAAACGCCGCCGTCGGCGCCAGGGTGGCGTTCACCACAGCATGTGTGCGGCCCTGACTCATGCGTGATATGGCGTCTTTGCTGGCGGCCACCAACACATCGCAACCAATCAACAGATCAGCGGCGCCGGTGCCGACACGTGTAGAAAAAATATGTTCATCCGAATCGGCTAGCCGTACATGCGACATCACCGGGCCGCCTTTTTGTGCAAGCCCGCTCATATCAAGCACAGTGCAAGCCTTACCAGCCACATGCGCTGCCATGGCGAGAATCTGCCCGACAGTGACAACACCGGTACCACCAATGCCCGTCACCAGCACGCCGAATGGCTGCGTGAGTGATCCCAGCGTGGGCGATGGCAACGCATTGGCGCGCTCAAGCGCGGTCTGCTGATGACTATTTTTTGCAATCGCCTTGTTAGGTTTTTTCAGCTGACCACCCTCAACCGTAACGAAACTCGGGCAGAAACCCTGCACGCAAGAGAAATCTTTATTGCAAGTAGATTGATTGATCTGCCGCTTACGACCAAGCTCAGTCTCGAGTGGCTCGACTGATAAGCAGTTCGACTGCGCGCTGCAATCGCCGCAACCTTCGCACACGCTTTCATTGATCACTGTACGTTTCGCCGGATCAGGATACGCACCACGTTTGCGACGCCGACGCTTCTCAGAAGCGCACGTTTGGTCATAGATGATGGCGGATACTGCTTTGATTTCACGCAGCTCGCGCTGTACCGCATCAAGCTCAGTACGGTGACGTATCGTGACCCCGGCACCCCACTCGGTATCAGCCGCGTACTTATCAGGCTCATCGGTCACCACCACGATAGGGTTCACACCTTCGGCGGCAATTTGGCGCGAGATCCTCGCCGGGTCAAGCGGGCCATCATGCGTCTGACCGCCCGTCATGGCGACTGCATCGTTGAATAAAATTTTGTAGGTCATGCTGACCTTGGCTGCTACTGCTGCGCGTATCGCCAGCAAGCCGGAGTGGTAGTAGGTGCCATCGCCAATATTGGCGAATACGTGCGCCTCCTCCGTAAACGGTGATTCACCAATCCACGTCACACCCTCGGCACCCATGTGAGTTGCGGTGGCCGTCGAACGATCCATCCACAGCGCCATGTAGTGACAACCAATACCTGCTAACGCGCGACTGCCCTCGGGTACGCGTGTGGAGGTGTTATGTGGGCAGCCCGAGCAAAAATAAGGAATGCGATCTTTTTGCGGATCGGGTTTAGTGACTTTGAGCGTGGCTTCTTTCGCTTCAATAAATGCTAGCCGCTCGCGCACGCGTTGTTCAACTGGATGACCTGCGAAGTAGGTTGAAATACGCGAGGCAATTGCACGCGCTACCAAGGT
>JBIKUP010000104.1:0-5612 GCA_044347535.1 Burkholderiaceae bacterium | reverse complement strand
TAGTGATGGGATCATCGTCGGATTGGGACGTGATGCAGCACGCGGTGGCGATGTTGAAAGAATTCGATATCCCGCATGAGGCGCAGGTAGTCTCGGCGCATCGCATGCCAGATCAAATGTTTGCTTATGCCAAAGCGGCGAGCGAGCGCGGTTTGCGTGCCATCATCGCAGGCGCAGGTGGTGCTGCGCACTTACCCGGCATGATCGCGGCGCAGACTATCGTGCCGGTGCTTGGTGTGCCGGTGCCATCCAAATACTTGCGCGGCGAAGATTCGCTGCTATCAATTGTGCAAATGCCTAAAGGTATACCCGTCGCCACCTTTGCCATTGGTGAGGCCGGTGCAGCGAATGCAGCGTTGGCTGCAGTGGCTATCCTCGCGCTGAATGATGCGGCGCTTTCCGACCGACTTCAGCAGTATCGTCGGCAGCAGACCGAAGCTGCGCAGGCGATGAAATTACCCACATGACCCACAGCGACCCGAGCGACAGTTTCGTTCCGGCCGCACATCCCTCGACCTGGCTTGGTGTGATGGGTGGCGGCCAGCTAGGCCGCATGTTTGTTCATGCAGCGCAGGCGATGGGATTCAAGGTCGCGGTGCTCGAGCCCATGGCTGATTGCCCAGCCGGGCACGCGGCAGATCATTTGCTGGTGGCCGCGTATACCGACGCTAAGGCATTGGCAGAGCTGAGTGAGCAGTGCGTTGCGATCACCACCGAATTCGAAAACGTGCCCGCACAGAGTTTGTCGCAACTGGCGCAGCATGCTTTCGTCGCACCCGCCGCTACGGCGGTATCGGTTGCACAAGACCGCATGGCAGAAAAAGCCTTCTTTGCGCAATGTGCGCAACGCTCGGGCGTGATGCCAGCACCGCATCGGTCGATCACTTCACAGGCAGATATTGATGCCTTACCGGACGATCTGTTCCCCGGCATTCTGAAAACCGCACGCATGGGTTACGACGGTAAAGGTCAGGCACGAGTTCGTACGCGCGCAGAAGTTGGCGCTGCGTTTGCACAGATGCAGCAAGTGCCTTGCGTACTGGAGAAGATGCTGCCGCTGGCCTACGAAGTGTCAGTACTCGCTGTGCGTGGTGCAGATGGTCAGGCTCTGGTTTACCCGATTGCAGAAAATATTCACCGCGACGGCATTCTGTTCACTACGACCGTACCAAGCCCGAATGTCACGCCTGAATGTGCTGCACGCGCGCAGGCCGCCACGCTGGAGATCATCGCGCAACTAGAGTATGTCGGTGTGCTGTGCATTGAGTTTTTTGTGCTGAGTGATGGCTCGCTGGTGGTCAATGAAATGGCACCACGACCCCATAACAGCGGTCACTACACGATTGATGCTTGCGTCACGAGTCAGTTTGCGCAGCAGGCGCGTTCCATGGCGAGGTTGCCACTCGGGGATGTACGTCAGCATTCGCCCGCCGTCATGCTCAATCTACTGGGTGATCTGTGGTTTGTGGCGGGAGACGATCATCCACGTGAGCCGGCATGGGAAGCACTACTCGCGCTACCGGGTGCCAATCTTCATTTGTATGGCAAAGACGAGCCGCGCCGTGGTCGCAAGATGGGGCACGTCACTTTCGTCGCAAGCACACTTGCTGAAGCCCAGGCGCACTGCGCTAGCGCTTGCGGTCTGCTGGGTCTTGCTTCTTGATGACAGCAGGTCCTGACGCGATCGCTCAGGGCGCGCGTTTGCTTGAAGAAGGCAAACTCGTCGCGATACCCACCGAAACCGTGTATGGCTTGGCCGCCGATGCGGACAACCCGGCAGCGGTCGCAGCGATTTTTAACGCCAAAGGTCGGCCTTCTAATCATCCCTTAATCGTCCATGTGGCGCGCGATGCTGACCTGTCGCACTGGGCAATCGATATCCCGCCTGTCGCACAACAACTGATAGCAGCATTTTGGCCGGGGCCCCTCACACTGATCCTTAAACGCGCCCCGGGTGTTGATGACGTCATCACCGGTGGTCAAGACTCGATTGGTGTGCGCTGCCCATCGCATCCCATTGCACAAGCCTTACTGAAATTATTTCGTGGTGGGCAAGGCGGTATTGCGGCACCGTCAGCGAATCGCTTTGGTCGGATCAGTCCCACGACTGCGCAGCATGTGATTGATGAATTGGGTGAGCCCGGTGTTGGGCCGGTTTCAGCTGTACTCGATGGTGGCCCTTGTGAGGTGGGGATCGAGTCGACCATTATCGATCTGACGCGTCTCGACACGCAGGGGCCGGTGCTACTCCGTCCCGGTCAGATTAGTGTGCAGCAGTTGGAGAATGTATTAGGTCGCACATTGGCAACGACGGATCATGCGGCCCCGCGTGTCTCGGGGAGTTTAGATGCGCACTACGCACCGCGTACGCCGCTGGCACTGATAGAACGTGAGGCACTAGCCGAGACGGTGGCCGTACTGCACGCAAAGCAACGACATGTCTTGAGTCTGGCGATTGATAAAGAAGTCGTACAAACAAGAGCATTGCAAACAGAAGGTTTGCAATCGGGAGGCGTGGATAGAGAGGGCGTGTTTACTACTCACATGCCTTCTGACCCGCAAGCCTATGCGCAGGCGTTATACGCTCAGTTGCGTACATTGGATCAAGTGGGCGCTGATCTGATCTTGGTCGAGCAACCACCCAAGACAACGGCTTGGCAGGGGATTAATGATCGCTTGCAGCGTGCTGCGTTTGATTCAGCCGGTGTGCTTGAGCGTTTGTTGGCCTGATGGCGTTGGCCTGAGGGGATTGACACCTGAGGGTGTTAACCTGATTCTTCGGACCTGATCCTGCTAGCTTTGGGAATCAGGTGAGGCTTTGAAGCGACCGTCGTGAAACAGCAGCGCAGGCTTACGCTCAAACGCGCACCGCTCTACCTCACCGACAAAAATCACATGATCGCCTTCAGGATGGCGGCTACGGTTGTGGCACTCGAACCAAGCCGATACGCCGCCAAGAATCGGTAAGCCGTTTTGCGACAGGCTGAAGTCGACACCGCTAAAGCGATCATCGAGACGGCTGGCAAAGCGCTCGGCCAACTCAGCCTGATCAGCCGCCAGCACATTAATCACGTAGTGCGAGTTTTCTGCGAACAGCGGCATGCTGCGCGACTTCTGCCCGAGGCTCCACAACACTAGCGGCGGCGTCAGCGAGACCGAGTTGAATGAGCTCGCGGTCAGCCCGAAGAAGCTGCCGTCTTGATCGCGGGTAGTGATGATGGTGACGCCAGTAGCGAACTGAGACAGCGCGGCACGAAAGTGCTGTGTATCGAATTCGGGTTCGACGGCTTGTTTTTCAGGGGTGAGCATTTTGGAAATCTTCGCGGCAATCCCGAATTATGCCGAAAAAGCGCAGGTCAAGTCGGCGGTTACTGGTTCTTGCGTAAAATCATGCAAATGACAACAAGAACCCCTGACCTGCTGGTACTTTTGCGGGATCACGCAGATAAGCATGGCGATCAACTCGCCCATGTGCTGCCCGACCGAGATATCACCTACCGCCGCCTGTGGTCGCGTATCGAGCGCGGCTCGGCGCGCCTGTTTGGCGAATGGGGTGTCCGGGAGGGAGATTTGGTGGCCTATGTTGATCGTGGTCACCCGGATTCGATTGTGCTTTATTTTGCGCTGCTGCGTCTGGGTGCGATCTTATTACCGCTAGAGTCGGTTTCCACTTCACTGACGCGACCGTTGCTCGCCGAGCGACAACCCAAGTTACTCATTCAGGATGATGAGGGATCAATGACAGGATTGACCATGGGATCGACGACAGGATCAATGACCTATCCGCTGGAAGCACTATTAGCCAGCTGGAGTCATCACGATCCGGTGCTGATTGACGACCCGATGTCTCGCCCTTCCTTGTTTATACGCGACACTACTGATGATTGGCAGCTGACTAGCCTAGATCAATTATGTGCGTCGCTGCCAGCGACACCACGAACGAGTTTCATTGATCAGCATATTTTCACAACCGATTTACTTCTAAACATCGTACTGCCATCGTTACGTGACCATCAGTTGATGCAATTTTCTGCGACTGACAAGGTGCCGGGTACCGGCTCCTAAGATCTTGTTTAGGTGGTGCGATAGATAATCGAAACAAATAATCGAAACAAATAATCGAAATAAGCAATCGAGATAAGCAATCGAAATTTATTCAAGTCTCAGCGTGGAATAACTTAGGAGTGTCAAATGAGTACAGAAATCGCAACCGTAGGCGGTGGCTGCTTCTGGTGTCTGGAAGCGGTGTACCAGGAAATGCGTGGTGTCTCGCTGGTCGAGTCTGGCTATAGCGGCGGTCATGTAGTTAACCCAAGCTACGAGGCGGTATGTGGCGGCTCAACCGGGCACGCAGAGGTAGTGCGGATTCATTTTGACCCTGCGCAGATCAGCTATCGCGACATCCTGGAGGTTTTTTTCACGATCCATGACCCGACCACGCCTAACCGTCAGGGTAATGATGTCGGCACACAGTACCGCTCGGTGATTTATACGCATGATGCGCCGCAGATGGCGACAGCCAAGCAAGTGATCGCTGAGATGGCACATGTCTGGGATGGTCCTATCGTCACCGAGTTGGCGGAGGCGCCGGTGTTTTATCGGGCTGAGGAGTATCACCAGAATTACTTCGTCAACAATCCACTGCAGTCCTACTGCGTGTTTGTGGTGGAGCCCAAGGTAATGAAGTTCAAAAAGTTTTTTGGCGCGAGACTGTCGCGATAAAAATCTCTAACAATAAAAGCTGCGACAGGTTTCATTGCTGGTACATGTATTTGCGCGACCAAGGCAGATGGTTCGACGCCCTGCCAGCTTTTCCACATAGCACTTGATACAGTGAGACCCAGTCATGTTCAAATGCATGCGCGCAGCCAGCGAGATACACGCGCCAAATGCGATAGGTCTTGTCATCGACCAAGCTGCGAATCAGGTTGTCATTTCTTTCGAAGTTATCTGCCCAATGTGCGCAGGTCCGCGCGTAGTGCCGGCGTAGATTTTCTACATCCATAGTTTCTAGCCCACCGTCCTGCATTGCGAGCAGTACGGTACCAACATGCGGTAGCTCGCCATGTGGGAATACATATTGCGCAATGAACTCGCCAGCCCCATATCGTGCCGTACGATGATCGGTATTGGTCGTGCAGATGCCATGGTTCATGATCAGCCCGTCATCGGCGAGTAGCTGGCTCAGCTTGGCGAAGTAGAGCGGAAGATTTTTTATGCCAACGTGTTCGAACATCCCAACGCTGGTAATGCGGTCGTACTGTCCATATACATCTCGATAGTCGAGCAACTGTATGCTGATCTGATTCTCCAAGCCCAGCATTTTTATACGTTCAGTTGCCCATATCTGTTGTTGTACAGAGAGTGTGATGCCGACGCAGTGGGCACCATATTGCTGTGCGGCGCGAATCACTAACGCGCCCCAGCCGCAGCCAATATCCAGCAATCTCTGACCTGGCTGTAGCGCGATCTTATTCAAGATATGGTCGATCTTTTTTTGTTGTGCGGTCGTTAGGTCCTCATCACCTTGCTCGAAGTAAGCGCAGGAGTACACCATCTCACGATCGAGAAATGTCTGATAAAACTCATTTGATACGTCATAGTGATAGGCA
>JBIKUP010000103.1:0-5627 GCA_044347535.1 Burkholderiaceae bacterium | reverse complement strand
ATGTCGAGGTCGCGCTTGAACATCAAAGGCACGATATCCGCCGCAGAGCGCGGGGTGCTGCACGCCTCCCGAACCTCATCTAGCCTCTCGGCATGATGTGCCTCCAGTTGCCGCACGCGCTGCCGAATGCCGAGAAAGGGTTTGCCATGCGACGGCAACACCAGTGTTTGCTCCGGCAAGGGGTTGAACTGCTGTAGTGAATCAAGAAACTGCCCCACAGCGTCGGATTCAGGCTCGATGGCGAATACCGAGGTATTGGTCGAGATTTTTGGCAGCAGCATGTCGCCGGAGATCAGCACGTTCAGCGACTCGCAATACAGCGCCGCGTGCTCGGGCGAGTGTCCTGTACCGATAATTACGCGCCAAGTGTGCGCGCCAATGCGAATCGGCGTCCTTGAATCCAGTCGGATGAACTGCTCCGGTACCTTCGGCACCAGGGTCGGGTAATACTGCTTGCGGCCTTCCAGTTGCGCCAGCTTTTCGGTATCGAGCAGGCCATGGCGACGAAAATGCGGGATCATCGCTGGGCCGTCAGCGCCGGGAAGTCCGGCAGCCATCATGCGAGCAAAGCCGTACTCACCGACGGTCATCCATAACGGGACCTGCCAGCGATCGCACAGCCAGGCTGCGAGGCCAACATGGTCAGGATGGCAATGGGTGACGATTACCCGGGTGATTGGACGGCCATCAAGCGACTCGGAAAACACCTGTTCCCAGGCCGAGCGCGTGGCATCGTTAGCAATTCCGCAATCAACGACTGCCCAACCATCCCCATCTTCCAGCAACCAGAGGTTGATATGGTTGAGCGCGAAAGGCAGGCCCATGCGAATCCAGCGCACGCCAGGCGCTACTTCCAGCGTGGCGCCGCTAGCGGGCAAAGTGTCGCCAAATGGGTAGGAGAGTTCGGATTCCAGTGGGTTCATAGCGGTGCTTTCGCCGGCGGCGCACAAGGGCTTGCAATGGATGCTGGCACGCCTACAATAGCCGGCAATTGACGTTTACGTAAACGTCCATTCTACTCTCGCTGCGCGGCCTTTCAGGCGCGAGCATTGCACCCCATGGCCATGGCGACTTACACCATCACCGAGCTAGCGCGCGAATTCGACATCACGCCGCGCACCATCCGTTTCTATGAGGATCAGGGCCTGATCAGCCCAAAGCGTGAGGGTAGCGGCGGTCGGGTGCGTGTCTATGGCGCGCGTGACCGCACGCGCTTAAAGCTCACGCTGCGCGGCAAACGGCTGGGTCTGACGCTGTCTGAGATCAAGGATCTGGTGGATATGTATGACTCGCCCAAAGATTCCTCGGCACAGCTGCAACGCTTTCTGGCTGTGCTGGGTCGGCATCGAGAGATGCTTGAGCAGCAGCGCGAAGATCTGGAACTCACCCTATCCGAGATCGCGCTGCACGAGGCGCAGTGCCGCCGCCTACTGGACGAAGGTCTGCCCAAGCGCAAAGGCGCTGGTGTTCGACGCGTCGCCTGAACCCAATAACTCTGCAAGAAGGAATCCGCATGCTTGACTTGCCCGGACTGAGCTTTGACCACGGCGATGACATCGCGGCATTACGCGACGCCATCCAACAATTCGCCGCGGCCGAGATCGCACCACGTGCGGAAGCCATAGACCGCAGCGATCAGTTTCCGATGGACCTGTGGCGCAAGATGGGCGATCTGGGTCTGCTCGGCATCACTGCCGACGAGGCCTACGGTGGTAGCGCGATGGGCTACCTTGCGCACATTGTCGCGATGGAGGAAATCTCACGCGCCTCGGCATCGGTCGGGCTTTCTTACGGCGCGCACTCCAACTTGTGCGTGAATCAGATTCGTCGGAATGGCAGCGACGAGCAAAAAGAAAAATATTTGCCGAAACTGATATCGGGTGAGCATATCGGTGCGCTGGCGATGTCAGAACCAAACGCTGGCTCCGATGTGGTCGGTATGCGTTTGCGTGCCGATTTCAAACGCGATCACTGGGTACTCAATGGCAGCAAGATGTGGATCACTAATGGACCGGACGCCGATGTCTTGGTGGTGTACGCAAAAAATGATCTCGAAGCTGGTGCACGTGGCATCACCGCGTTTTTGATCGAGAAAAACTTCAAAGGATTTTCAGTTGCACAAAAGCTGGACAAGCTCGGCATGCGCGGCTCACACACCGGCGAACTCGTGTTTCAAGACTGCGAGGTGCCAGCAGAAAATGTACTGGGTGGTCTTGGTCGCGGCGTCAATGTACTGATGTCCGGCTTGGATTACGAGCGCGCCGTGTTGTCCGGCGGGCCGCTCGGCATCATGCAAGCTTGTATGGATGTGGTGGTGCCCTATGTGCATGACCGCAAGCAGTTCGGCCAGCCGATTGGTGAGTTTCAACTCATGCAGGGCAAGTTGGCGGATATGTACTCGACGATGATGGCGTGCAAAGCCTATGTCTATGCTGTCGGCCAAGCGTGTGATCGGGCCAGCACGCCAGATCAGGTGCGCGCGCTACGAAAAGACGCTGCGGGCGCAATTCTGTACTCCGCAGAAAAGGCGACGTGGATGGCGGGCGAGGCGATACAGACCCTTGGCGGAAACGGCTATATCAATGACTACCCGACCGGTCGCCTATGGCGCGACGCGAAGTTATATGAGATCGGTGCTGGCACCAGTGAAATTCGTCGCATGTTGATCGGCCGCGAATTATTCGCCGAAACCGCCTGAAAGGATTTCGCTAGCCATGAAGCACTTTCCTAAGCTGTTGTCGTCGCAAATTGCGTTCGATATCGCGCGCGTCATTATTGACGGCTTCGATAAACACTATCGCTTGTTTCGCGAAACGAGTCAGGCCGCACGCAGACACTTTGAACAATCGACTTGGAAAGAGGCACAAGCCGAGGCGCGCCAGCGCATCGCCTTTTATGATCAGCGGGTGCAGGAATGCGTGCAGACGCTAGAAGATGAATACGCCCAAGATGAGCTGACCGATACCGTCTGGCGCGAGGTGAAGCTGCACTACATCGGCATGCTGACCGAGCACCGTCAGCCTGAGCTGGCCGAGACGTTTTTCAACTCAGTGTGTTGCAGCATTCTGCACCGCACCTATTTCAATAACGATTTCATCTTCGTCTGGCCAACCATCTCAACGGAGTACATCGAGCCGCGCGAGAGTGTTCCCGCGTATCGCGTTTACTACCCTGCCAAAGATGGCATGCGCAATGCGTTACGCCGCATGGTGACGAATTTCCAATTCGCTGGCGAGTTCGCTGATCTTGAGCATGACCTGGCCATGGTCGAGACGCGATTAAACGCCTTGCCTGGCAATGAAAAGCAAGAGGCAAATTACCAGCTGCAGGTGTTGTCTTCACCCTTTCTACGCAATAAGGGCGCTTACCTGGTCGGCAAGCTGGTCAATGGCAGTCAGGGCTACGGTTTCGTGATTCCGGTACTGCACAATCGACGTGGCGCATTATTCATCGATGCCTTGTTGACGGACCCGAGTCAGATTACTTTGCTGTTTTCTTTTACGCGCGCCTACTTCATGGTCGACATGGAAGTGCCGTCGGCCTATGTGAATTTCTTGCATAACATCATGCCCAGCAAACCGCGCGGTGAGATTTACACGATTCTCGGTTTGCAGAAGCAAGGCAAGGCGGCGTTTTACCGCGACTTCTTGCATCACCTCGCGCACTCGTCGGACAACTTTGCCATCGCACCCGGTATACGCGGGCTGGTGATGGTGGTGTTCGCGCTGCCGTCCTTTCCGTATGTATTCAAAGTAATCAAGGATCATTTTCCAGCGCCTAAAGAAACCACGCGCGAACTGGTCAAGGAGAAATACCTTCTCGTCAAATACCACGACCGTGTTGGCCGTATGGCGGATACGCTGGAGTATTCGAACGTCGCTTTTCCGCGCGCGCGCTTCCCGGACGAATTACTCGACGAGTTGAAAGACGTGGCGCCATCGCTGATTGAAGAAGAAAATGATCAGGTGATCGTTCGCCATCTTTATATCGAGCGCCGCATGACGCCGCTGAATATCTGGCTCACCGAAGCCGAGGCGGCCGGCGATGACGCGAAGATGGAACATGGCGTGCGTGAGTACGGCAACGCCATCAAAGACTTGGTGGCCGCGAATATTTTCCCTGGCGACATGCTCTATAAAAACTTCGGCGTCACCCGCCAAGGTCGTGTCGTGTTTTACGATTATGACGAGATCGAGTACATCACGGATTGCAATTTCCGCGATATCCCGGCGCCGCGCAACGAGGAAGATGAGATGGCTAGCGAACCTTGGTACTCGGTCGCCAAGAATGACGTCTTCCCGGAGCAATTTAGTGTTTTCTTGCTCGGCAACCTCAAAGTGCGTCACTACTTCATGAAGTATCACGCAGACTTATTGAGTGCCGACTATTGGCGGCAAAAGAAAGCGCGCATCCTCGAGGGGCAGGTTGAGGATGTCTTCCCGTACCCGCAAGAGATTCGTTTTATTCATCAGCAAGGCGCAGGTGCGCCAGCCGCGTAGTCGGTGTGAACACAGGAGATCATCATGCAAGACCCGATTGTTATTGTCGGTGCAGCGCGCACGCCAATGGGTGCGTTTCAAGGCGACTTCGCCTCACTCGCAGCCGCTGATCTCGGTGCGGTCGCGATCCGCGCAGCGCTTGAGCGCAGCGGCGTGAAGGCTGATGTCGTCGATGAGGTGATTTTTGGTAACTGCCTGATGGCGGGGCAGGGGCAGGCGCCAGCACGACAGGCTGCGATCAAGGCAGGTGTTCCAGTGTCTGCGGGTGCGGTGACTTTGTCGAAGATGTGCGGCTCGGCGATGCAGGCCGCGATCTATGGCGTCGACTCGCTGCTCGCAGGTACCAATAGCGTGGTGGTAGCCGGTGGTATGGAGTCAATGACCAATGCGCCGTATTTGATCCCCAAAGCGCGTGGCGGCTACCGCATCGGGCACGGCATGATTTACGACCACATGATGCTCGACGGTTTGGAAGATGCCTACGAGCGCGGCCGCTCCATGGGCACCTATGCCGAAGACTGCGCGGCCAAGTATCAATTCACGCGCGAGCAACAAGACGCCTACGCCATCGCCTCGGTACAGCGCGCGCAAGCCGCTGCCGCTGCCGGGTCGTTTGACTGGGAAATTGCGCCAGTGACTGTCGCAGGCAAGGGCGGCGATGTCGTCATCGCGAAAGATGAAGGTCCGCTGAAAGCCAAGCCGGAAAAAATCAGCGCGCTGAAACCAGCTTTCAAGAAAGACGGCACTATTACTGCCGCGTCTTCTTCGTCGATTAACGATGGTGCTGCGGCGCTGGTGTTGATGCGTGAGTCGACTGCGAAAAAATTGGCAGTAACGCCTATCGCGCGCATTCTTGCGCACACTCGCCATTCACAAGAGCCGAGTTGGTTCACGACGGCGCCGGTAGGCGCCATCCAAAAAATTTATGACAAAACCCGCTGGTCAACGGGTGATGTTGATCTGTTCGAAGTGAACGAGGCATTCGCCGCAGTGGCGATGGCGGCGATGCATGATCATGGTATCGCGCACGAAAAAATTAACGTTCATGGCGGCGCGTGCGCACTTGGCCATCCAATTGGCGCGTCCGGCGCGCGCATTATCGTTACCTTGCTCGGAGCCCTCAAGAAG
>JBIKUP010000102.1:0-5805 GCA_044347535.1 Burkholderiaceae bacterium | reverse complement strand
CTGGCGCCGATGGCGTCAAAGTGGGTATTGGCCCCGGCTCGATTTGCACGACGCGAATTGTTGCTGGCGTTGGTGTGCCACAGATTACCGCTATCTCGAATGTGTCGAAAGCGCTGCAGGGCAGTGGCATTCCTTGCATCGCTGACGGTGGTATTCGCTTCTCGGGCGATATCTCTAAAGCGCTTGCAGCGGGCGCCTCATCGGTCATGATGGGCAGTATGTTTGCGGGTACCGAAGAAGCACCCGGCGAGATTATTTTGTACCAAGGTCGTAGCTACAAGTCGTATCGCGGCATGGGTAGCTTGGGCGCGATGTCCGATGGTTCTGCCGATCGTTATTTCCAAGACGCCTCGAATAATGCCGACAAGCTAGTACCCGAGGGTATCGAGGGCCGCGTGCCCTACAAAGGCAGCGTGCTGGCGATTTTGTATCAGTTGGTGGGTGGTGTGCGTTCATCCATGGGCTATTGCGGCTGCGCGACGATTGATGAGTTGCGTGAGAAAGCGCAGTTTGTGGAGATCACTTCAGCCGGTATGCGTGAGTCGCACGTGCATGATGTGCAGATCACGAAAGAAGCGCCAAACTATCGCGCCGACTAATTCAATCATCAGTAACGACAGGCGGCAAAAACAAAGGGACACTCACTTTGTTTTTGTTTTTAGTTTCGATGCTCGAGTAGCCGTACTTTCCGAATTATTCCGCAAGCCGCGCACATGCACTCCAAAATACTGATTCTCGATTTCGGCTCCCAAGTCACCCAACTGATCGCACGTCGCGTGCGCGAAGCAGGCGTTTTCTCTGAGGTACATCCTTACGATGTCAGCGACGAGTTCATTCGTGATTCTGGCGCAGCAGGCATTATTTTGTCGGGTGGCCCCAGCTCAGTGACTGAAGGCGACACGCCGCGCGCGCCGCAAGCCGTCTTCGAACTCGGTGTGCCTGTGCTGGGTATCTGCTATGGCATGCAAACTATGGCCGCTCAGCTCGGTGGCAAGGTGGAGAATGGCCATGTGCGTGAGTTCGGTTATGCCGAAGTCCGTGCGCGTGGCCACACCGCGCTGCTCAAAGACATCAACGACTTCGTCACGCCGGAAGGTCACGGCATGCTCAAGGTGTGGATGAGCCATGGCGATAAGGTGAACGAACTACCACCCGGCTTCAAGCTGATGGCGTCTACCGACAGCTGCCCGATCGCTGGTATGGCCGATGAGGTGCGCAAGTTGTACGCCGTGCAGTTTCATCCCGAAGTCACGCATACCTTGCAAGGCACCGCCATCCTTGTCCGCTTCGTGCATGAAATCTGCGGCTGCAAGGCCGATTGGAACATGCCGGATTATGTGGCTGAAGCGATCGCCGAGATTCGACGGCAAGTGGGCGATGAAGAAGTCATTCTCGGCTTGTCGGGTGGTGTGGATTCCAGCGTCGCTGCGGCACTCATTCACCGCGCGATTGGGTCGCAACTGACCTGTGTGTTTGTCGACCATGGCTTACTTCGTCTGAACGAAGGTCAGATGGTGATGGACATGTTCGGAAAAAATCTCGGCGTGAAAGTCATACGCGTCGATGCGACCGAGCAGTTCATGAGCAAGCTCGCGGGCGTCTCCGACCCAGAGCAAAAACGAAAAATCATCGGCAAGGAATTCGTCGAGGTATTTCAGTCTGAAGCAGGCAAACTGAAAAATGCACGTTGGCTGGCGCAAGGCACCATCTACCCAGATGTGATCGAAAGCGCCGGCAAGGGTAAGAAGGGCGCGCATACCATCAAGAGCCACCACAATGTGGGTGGTCTGCCAGAGACATTAAATCTCAAGTTGCTCGAGCCGTTGCGTGATTTATTCAAAGATGAAGTGCGCAAATTGGGTGTGGCACTTGGTTTGCCGCATGACATGGTGTACCGACATCCATTCCCCGGCCCCGGGCTGGGCGTGCGCATTCTCGGTGAAGTGAAAAAAGAGTTTGCCGACTTGCTGCGCCGTGCAGACGCGATTTTCATTGAAGAGCTGCGCAACACAGCGATACCGCTGTCGCAAGAGCTGGCCGAGGGTACAACGGTGGGGCATTTTCATAAAAATTGGTACGACGCTACCAGCCAAGCGTTTGCTGTTTTCTTGCCCGTTAAATCAGTCGGCGTGATGGGGGATGGCCGGACTTATGAGTACGTAGTTGCGCTGCGCGCAGTGCAGACACAAGACTTTATGACCGCGCATTGGGCGCACCTGCCGCATGAGCTTCTAGCGCGCGTGTCTAACCGTATCATCAACGAGGTACGAGGCATCAACCGCGTGGTGTACGACATCTCTGGCAAGCCGCCAGCGACGATTGAGTGGGAATAATTCAGGGTCTATCGAGCGAACGGCTTTTGCAGAAAGTGCGAAGTTCGCTTTCCAGAAGGGTTAACTATGGTCGAATACTCAGCGAGCTGTCTATGCGGTCACGTCAAGCTTAAGATTTCAGCCAAACCTAAGTTCCCGCACCTGTGTTCCTGCTCGATGTGTCGCCGAACGTCGGGAGCGCCGACCGTGGCCTGGGCCGACTTTGAGGGTTCGGCTATCGAGTGGCTCGGGCGAGGGAGACCCAAGTACTTCCAATCCTCCGAGCGGACGAAGAGGGGCTTCTGTCCAAAGTGCGGTTGCCTGATCTGCGCTGTAGATAACGACCGCACCGCCGTTAGTATTACTTTGGGATGTTTGGATAATCCTGAATTGATCGTTCCTGGCAAAACGCATAGCTTTAAGTCTGATGCCCCGAACTGGTGGCATGTTTCAGTAGGATGACGAAAGCGAGATTTGCGGAGTGATCAAATCCCATACGGCTTTTGCTCCGCGCCTATTGAGTGCAAATGACTTGTCAATTCATAACTGAGATCAGCAGATGAGTTGGAGAGTACGAATGACTTTTAAGTTTAGTACTGAGGTCTGCGCATGAGCTGGGTCTATCTCATTCTGGCCGGTCTTTTCGAGATAGGCTGGCCTGTCGGTATAAAAATTTCTCAGGCCGCGGAGACACGCTGGCTCGGCATCGCAATCGCCTTGAGTTTCATGGCGGTGAGCGGATATTTCCTGTGGCTTGCTCAGCAAAACATACCCATTGGAACGGCTTACGCGATCTGGACTGGTATCGGTGGTGCCGGCACGTTCATTGTCGGTGTCTTATTTTTCGGAGATGCGCTGTCGCTCATGCGCATACTCGGCGTTTTGCTGATCATTCTCGGTGTTGCTGCCCTTAAGTTTTCAAGCTGACTAGCAAAATTCCTAGGTCAACCGTTATTTGCCGGATTGGGACTGATCATCGGCTGAAGATCCCCCTGAGCTATTCCCAGTATCGTCATTAGTCTTACCGTGTAAGGTTTCTGGAAAACTCATTTGGGTGCCGTTCCACCGTTGGCCGCACCAGCATTCGCCATCCGCATTAATAATGCAGGTACCAGTTCCACAACAACGCGGGTCTTCCATGAGGTTCTCCATTTCAGTCATATATTGGTGAATATTGGTTTTACAAAACTAATTTTCCAAGCACAATGACCCGAACACTATTTAGTGTTGATGATCAGGGTATGTCTTTTGAAAATCTGAATTAATTTACCTTACTGCATAATCTCATGACAAAAAGCAAAGTTGCGCTAGTTGGAAAGAAATCCCTAAAAGTTTACCTAATCTTGGTAGCACTCTTTGTTTTAATTTTTGGGGGCATCACACTCCTAGGTTTCTTCATCTCTCATATAAAGTAGGTCAAAAAACAAAGGGACACTCACTTTGTTTCCGCCCATAAAAAACAAAGGGACACTCACTTTGTTTCCGCCCATTGTTTTTTTCACCAAAGCCGGTCGCCCGACTCCTTGCCACCCCAAAACGGAACGACGTTAGGAATGCAACGCTTTGTTTTGTAAAGGTTTTTCTGGGCCTTATTGCGCCTCGTCGCCGGTCAAACTACCATTTCCTAGAGTTGAATTTTTCAAACCTGCTCCGGTGGAATTGATATCTATGGAAAACAAATGGCGAATCATGCTGGCAAAGAAAAAGCAGGCCAAAGTGGTGGTGCTGGAAAAGGATTTTGCAGGCATTAAGGCGGGCAGCAAATTGTACGTTGCTACACCGAAGGTGATCGATCAGTACATTCGAAGTGTTCCCTCAGGCCAGGTCCGGACAATTGAGCGCCTGAGAAACGAACTTGCTCGTAAGAACCGTTGTACGGCAACGTGCCCCGTATCGACAGCTATATTTGTGCGCATCTCAGCTGAGGCGGCTCTCGAAGAGCTGGCCGAAGGCAAGTCCTTGAATGAGGTTGCGCCTTTCTGGCGTGTCATTGATCCGGATTCTAAGCTTGCGGCCAGGCTGACGGTTGGGCCGGATTGGGTGGCTACTCAGAGGGCCGTCGAGGTCGACGGAAAAGTCACCACGTAGGGCGGCATAGAAGCTGAGTAGAGAAAAGGGGAACACAAAGGTGTTAAATGATTGAAGCAACAAAGCAAAGACCCAGCAAAGGGAAGCACCGGCAAAGTAACACTGACGGCAAAGGGACACTCACTTTTTCCCCCTTTTTTTGACCTTAAAACAAAGTGAGTGTCCCTTTGTTTCCTTTTTCCTTAAAACAAAGTGAGTGTCCCTTTGTTTTCCTTTGTTTTCTCGATCAAAGTTGGTAATCATGATGAGCTGTATCGCTGACAGTACCGTCATCAATGCCGACTTTATGCATCCACATGTTCACCAGGGCTTGCTCGAACTGTTTGCCGAAGCGTTTTCCATCAAATAAAGATGTTTGCAGCAGTTGCCCACGCAGGCGTTGTCTGAGTCTGGCTAAGCCCGGCAACTCTCGAGCAAAGGTCTTCGCCTTCTCAACGTAGTCGTCCGCATCGACTGCAATACACGGCGTCAAGCCAGCATGAACGGCGATAGTCTCGCCATTTCGTGCAAGGAAGCGATCGCCTTTCATGGTGATGAATGGCACGCCCATCCATAGACCCTCGAGGGTAGTGGTCGCGCCGGGGTAGGGAAAGGGGTCGAGCATCACGTCGATCTTGCCGTAGGCGGCGAGATAGCTCTTATAGTCGGAGGCTGGCTCCATGATCAAACGTTCAGGGCCAATGCCGTGCCCGCCGAAACGGTCGATGGTGATCTTACGGGTTTCCGGGTCATGCAAAATCGGCGACTTCAGCATCAACCGTGAGCCGGTTACGGCCAGTAATACGCGCGCCCACACTGCGACTACATCGCTCGTCATTTTTGATAGTTTGTTGAATGAGCCGAAGGTGACATATCCATTCTTCAGCGCAGGTAAGTCGCTGACTGCGGCACCCTCTGTGGGTGGATCGAAGCAGAAGTAGCTCTCCGGGAGGCGCCAAAGCTTCTCGCAAAAGTAATCGGCATCAGATTCTGGCGTGGCGATATGGTCACCAATCACATAATCCACTTCCTCCAATCCCGTAGATGCACAGTAACCTAGCCAAGCTGCTTGCAATGGGGCCGGGCGCCATGCGAAAGCGGTGATGCGGCTCTTATTGGTATGCCCCGCCAAGTCGATCAGTAGGTGAATGCCGGACTGGTGAATTCGTGTCGCAAGCTGCTTGTCACTATCATTGTTGACTACATGCCATTGCGCGAAGCACGGCTTAATCGCGGCCGTCAGTTCATCTTCATTGGGGCAGTTAGAAAATGCATGCAGCTCGATTCGGTCGGTTGGGAGATGCGGCAGAACATTCTTCAGGAAATACCCGACTGGGTGGCGCTGCAGGTCGCCGGAGACAAAGCCAACTTTTATCTTGCCGGAAAACTCAGCATAAGTGGGATGTACAAACTGTTCCTTAACTAG
>JBIKUP010000101.1:0-5813 GCA_044347535.1 Burkholderiaceae bacterium | reverse complement strand
GTTCTTGACTTGCCGCGGCACGCATCCGAACAGTATTTCACCTCGGCCCAGTTGGTCGCCCATTTCTTGCGCCAAGTGAAAGGACGTCCGCAGGTGACACACGTCTTTACCGGCAGATCGTGCGGATTGCGGAAACCGGATTTCGGCTTCTTTTCCACGATTACGCTGCTTTCGGCTTTTGCAGCAGCGCCTTCAGGTTCGCCAGTCTGTCTTGCGGCGTGATCGGCGCTTCATCCGGTAACAGTGCGTTGCCTTCCGCCAGTCGCATCTCTTCAATAAAACGGGATGGCTCGCATGGGGTGCTGTCGCGTGCGCGCTTGCGCTGCTTGCACCAGGTAACCGTCAAGCTACGCTGTGCGCGTGTGATACCAACATACATCAAGCGGCGCTCTTCTTCGATCCGCTGCGCGAAAGATTCGGGTGGCGCATCAGGGTCACCCTTGTGGGGCAAGATGCCCTCTTCTACGCCGACCATGAATACATGGCCGAACTCGAGCCCTTTCGCAGCGTGAAGGGTGGAGAGCCGCACCGCATCGGGTTCTTCATCGCGACCCTCTAGCATGCTCATCAGCGCAACCATCTGCGTCAGCTCGAGTAAGGATTTTTCTTCTGACTCGCCTTGCGCTCCACCGCGGCCCTTCTCTTTCAACCACCCGGTGAAGTCGAGTACGTTTTGCCATTTCTCTTGCGCCTGCTTGTCATCGAAGGCGTTGTACAGATACTGCTCGTAGTCAATCGCCTTCATCATGTCATCAAGCACTGCACCGGCATGGTCGCCGCCACTGACGTGGTCTGCGCGAGACGCGCGTGCCTCAAGTTGCTGTATGAACTCACAAAACTCACGCAATGGTGTCAACTGACGATCGCCCAAGCGGGCTTCAATACCGCCTTTGTACGCCGCCTCGAATAGCGAGCAATTCCATTGCCGAGAGAATTCGCCCAGTACTTCCAGTGTCGCTTGCCCCACGCCGCGACGCGGCGTTGTCACCGCGCGGATAAACGCGGGGTCATCATCGCCATTGGCAATTAAACGCAAGTAGGCAACGATATCTTTGATCTCGGCACGGTCGAAAAAACTTTGCCCGCCCGACATCACATACGGAATACGCTCACGTCGCAGTGCTTTCTCAAGCATGCGCGACTGGTGGTTGCCGCGATAAAGAACAGCATAGTCAGAGAACCGGGCTCGCCGTTCGAATTTATGCACCGACAACAGTACCGCCACTTGATCTGCTTCGGCCTCATCGTCGTCCATCGCAACAACTTGTACCGGATCGCCCATGCCATGCTCTGACCAGAGTGATTTCTCGAAAACCTTTGGGTTGTTTCCAATCACTGCATTGGCGGCGTTCAGAATGCGATTGCTTGAGCGATAATTCTGCTCCAGCTTGATCAGATTCAGCTCGGGGAAATCCTGCTGCAAGTTATTCAAGTTATCAATGGTCGCACCGCGCCAGGCGTAGATCGCTTGATCATCGTCGCCGACAGCGGTGAACATCGGTTTTTTGCCAAGGCCTGTTACCAGTAACTTCAACAGTTCATACTGGCAGGTGTTCGTATCTTGGTACTCATCAATCAGCAGATAGCGCAAGCGCCGTTGCCATCGATCGCGCGCTGCTTCATCGGACTGAAACAGTTCGACCGGCAGCCGTATCAGGTCATCAAAATCAACTGACTGATAACTCGCCAATGTAGCGACATAGTTGCGATATACACGCGCCGCTTGCGCCTGCTGCTCATCCTGAGCCTGGCTTAATGCTTGATCTGGTGAAAGCAGCGCATTTTTCCAGAGCGAGATCTGATGTTGTAAACGGCGTATCAGGGCTTTGTCGGTGGTTACCGCCAGGTCTTGGACGATGGAAAAGCAATCGTCGCTGTCCATAATCGAAAAGCGCTCTTTCAGCCCCACCGATACTGCCTCACGACGCAAAATTTGAACGCCGAGCGAATGAAAGGTGGATACCGTCAGCTGCTTGGCTTGACCAGGCGCTTGCAGTAACTTGGCGACGCGCTCGCGCATTTCCAGCGCCGCTTTGTTGGTAAAGGTGAGCGCGGCGATATTTTTCGGCTCGTAGCCACACTGCTCGATCAGGTGTGCAATCTTGGCAGTGATCACGCGCGTCTTGCCCGAGCCCGCACCTGCCAGCACCAGACAAGGCCCGTCGACATGCCGGACTGCGGCATGCTGTTGCGCGTTCAAACCAGAGGACATGGAAAAGTAAGGCGGGGATTAAGAGATGGCGCGCCATTGTATCGAATTCCGCCAGCCATAGCCGGTGTATCTGACCTTTCTGTGCGTGGTAAAGTGAAACGAGAAAAGCACGCAGCAACCATCATGAAATTCACACACCTCATTGAAATCAATATGCCGGATAACCCGCTGGTAATGATGATCACGCGGGAACAGCTGTGGCGCGGCTTGGTATTGCGCGCCGAACAACCGACTTTGTTTGTGATGGCACTTGATGCGTGCGAGATTACTGCGCGTACTGCGGATACCTTATCGCGCACACTACGTTTCGGTACGCTTCATGTGCACGACCACGTGACATTCACACCCCAGCAGTTAGTGCATTATCACGTGCCACAGCAGGAATCTATTCCCGCGTCCGATTTGACTATGACGATTGAAGAACCGCAACCGGGTGCCTTATTTGTACGGTTCGAGTACGACGACCACAATGACGCTGTAGAGACGGAAGAGGAATCGTTTTATAACGGCTTTCGTCGTGAAGCCTACAAAGAAGCAGACATCGACACGATTCGGGTGATCCGTGAGCTCGCGCAGCAGGGCGGGCTTGATGCGCCGATTCAATGACCTGGCATTTAGCCATTGCACCTCGTGTGAACAGTGCGTTTAGATGTCGATCGGGTCGACCTCCAGCATCCAGTTCACTCGCGTCTTTAGCGATCGCAGCGCTTGCATCCACGGTCGCAGAAATGCCTGCAGCTGTGCGCGTGATGTTGATTCGAGCAAGAGCTGCGCGCGCTCTACGCCCGCAACACGCGTAATCGTCATAGGCACCGGGTCGTTAATGCTAACGCCGGGGTGCGGCAAGAGTGTCCGCGCCTGGGCCAGAAAATCTAGCGCGAGTTGCAGGTTTTTCGCCTCGGCGCGCAGCAGCGCTTGAAACGAATACGGCGGTAGATTGGCGCTTCGGCGCTCTGCCAGCATGGTGTCGGCAAAACCTTTGTAGTCGTGTGCGAGTAGCGCCTGGTACAAAGGATGTTGCGGATAGCGGGTTTGTATCAGCACCTCGGATTGTGAAGCACCGTCATGGTCGACTGCTGCCTGTCCTGCCCTACCCGCGCGACCTGCCACCTGCATCAGCTGTGCAAACAAGCGTTCGCCAGCGCGATAGTCCTGTGAGAACAAAGCGGTGTCCGGATTAATCACACCGACCAATGTCAGACGCTGAAAGTCATGCCCTTTGGCGACCATTTGCGTGCCCAGCAAGATATCGACGTCACCGCGATGAACCGCGTCGAAGGCTGCTTGCGCGCTGCCCTTGCGACGCGTAGAGTCGGCATCAATCCGCATCACCCGCGCTTCCGGAAATGCCTGCTGCAAGTACTCTTCAACACGCTGCGTACCTCGACCGAGCGGCTGCAAATCGACATTGCCGCAAGTAGGACACGCTGACGGTATGCGTAGCTCAAGGCTGCAGTGATGGCAGCGCAAGCGCCGCTCAGGTTTGTGCAACACCATGAAGGCCGTGCAGCGCCGGCAATTACTAATCCATCCGCAGGCGTCGCAGTGCATGACGGGGGCGTAACCGCGCCGGTTCAGGAACAACAAGGACTGCTCACCCCTCTCCAGCCGCAACTTCAGCGCAGCCAGCAATAGCGGTGAAAAGCCATCCGTGGCTTTGTTGATCTCGGTATCGATCACCCGCACCTTCGGTAGCTGTGCGTTCTTGGCGGCGCGTTGGGTCAGCGTTAGCCGCTGGTATCGACCTGTGGATACGTGTAGCCAACTCTCTGCCGAGGGCGTTGCAGAACCCAGCACCACAGGAATCTGCTGCTGGTGAGCGCGCCAGACTGCAAGGTCCCGTGCTGAATAGCGCAAGCCCTCCTGCTGTTTGTAAGAGGGGTCGTGCTCCTCATCGATGATGATCATTTTCAAATTCGGCATCGATGAGAGTACGGCCAGTCGCGTGCCCAGCACGATGTCAGCGCTGCCGAGGTGAGCCGCTAGCCAGTGGCGCAGTCGCTCACCTTCTGCCAATTGGCTGTGCAAACTGACCACCTGAAGCGCCGGGAAACGCGCGCGCACACTGGCCTCGAGCTGAGGGGTCAAATTGATTTCCGGCACCATAATCAGCACCTGCGCCTGACGACCAGCATCGCGCTCTCTTTGCAGGACGCGCTCGGTGGCGTGTAGATAGACCTCGGTCTTGCCACTACCGGTCACGCCGAATAGCAGATGTGCCTGATAACCATCGGTATTCAAGATGGCGTCGACCGCAGTTTGCTGCTCGGTATTCAGCTGTGGACGCTGCACGGCGGATTCTGCCCCCGGCTGCGCCTGCGCCAACTTTTTCAAGGCGCGATCCAGCGCCACGGTGCTCTCGGTGCGCAGGCCTTTCGGCAGACTGGGTAGCGCGACCTCGCCGAGCGGGCGTTGGTAGTACTCCGCCGCAAAGCGGCAGAGTGCAATCCAGTCATCACTAAGCGGCGGCATCTGCCCACGAACCTGAAGCAGCTCACGCAACTTTCCTGGCTCGACCTCGCTGCTGTCCTTGACGGCAATCACTAGGCCGATGGTCTGACGGCGCCCGAACGGGGCCAGCACCAGCTGGCCCGGCTGGGGCGCTTGCTCGGTTTCCGAGCGCGCGACCCACAGGTAGTCGAAGGCGGTGTCCAGCGGTGCGTCGAGCACCACTGACAAGACCTTAGACCTCACGCGACCCGCCTTTGACATTCCGAGAACCACATTTGAACCATGCCGGCCTGCAGCAAACGCTCGCCGATCACTCGTGGCGAGTTAGCCGAATTACCCCAAACCAAAGGCAATACATCGGGGCCAACTTGAGCAAGGTATTTAACGTAGTTCTTCAAAAGTCTTTTTCAATGTTCGCCGCAAAAAGCC
Organism: Burkholderiaceae bacterium; assembly: GCA_044347535.1. Classification (GTDB taxonomy): domain Bacteria; phylum Pseudomonadota; class Gammaproteobacteria; order Burkholderiales; family Burkholderiaceae_D; genus Pernthalerella. The sequence continues at coordinate 721 of JBIKUP010000101.1, read as the reverse complement.
TTTTTTGGTCTATCCACAATTTGTGTGGATAACTTTGTGTGCAACTGGGGCTTGACACGCCAAAAGCGAGATTTCATGCGGGCCGCAACAAATTGCTCATCAGGAACGCATCCAGCCCGTTCCAATAAAATCAAGGACTTAGCTTGGGCTCCGATGGGTGAAAAAATTTTTCTGATAAATCTTTTCAGAATCTTGACATACGCAGAATTTGTGAATAAGCGCAGGCTTCGGCCCAAAAAAACTTGCATAAATCAATTCAATCTGCTCCATCCCAGCCAAAGCTTGGTGCCCTGGCCGGTGTGTCAACCGGCGATTGACAAAGGAGTTGTCCGCAAAGCACGAAAACCGGCTGGGGCACTTGACTTGAGGCCAGACATTGCCAGCGCAGAGTGTGGATAACTTTGTGAACAAGGCTTGTGCGAAGCAGAAAAAATAAGCGATGAGAAAACCATGCTTCTGACAAGAATTTCCGTGTGCCACTAACCAATCCCCGATAAATCAGGCACTTACGGTGATTAATTACTGTCCGCATTTAGACATCGCCGCAAGTGCTTGATTGGCGCCGCGGGTGGTTGGCCTGTGCATAAGTAGGCGGTCAACCAGCCACCAAGGCGTCGCGGCGCCTATCAGCGGCTGCCCAGAGCTTAGGGAATCAGGCGCGCAGGGCTCGACTGATCTGATGCACCGCATCCACCAACGCGTTGACCGACTCTGGCGGCGT